>JAHLWT010000136.1 GCA_019057775.1 Promethearchaeota archaeon | reverse complement strand
GGGAATCCATATATTACAGCAAAAGTTAACCTTTAATTTTTTTATTATTATTTTTCTATATCAACCCACTTTTGGGTAGATACTGTGACTAAATATCGATGTGGGGAATACCATTCTTTTGGTATTTAAGTAATCTGGGATATAGATGACCAAAGGAATTATACCATTTTACTGGTATTTTTCCATACTTCATTAATATACTCAATTTTACTTTTTTGTGTTTTTACTTGACCAATAACTATAAATCCTAAGAGGAAATATAATTAAAATAAATATAAAAAATATAGGTGGGAAAAAAATAAAACCTGGTAAAAAAAAGGTTTGCTTAGAATTATCAAAAGAAGTAGTTAAAAAAGTGAATTTAGAATTGGTGAAAATCCACGGTAATACTTTTGGTCATTTTACTCAAACCGTTGAAGATGGATTGATTTTATGGATCGAAAAACAAAAAACTTCAAGCTAAGGAGATTTTAAAATGATTAAAAGTTTAAAAAATAAATCCCCGAAAGAGAATCCAGAAATTAATATACTGAAAGTTCTAATCAATTCCTTAAAATCTCAGTTCGGAGAGTTAGATTCAGTAAATAAGAATATGGATAATTTGAATTCGGAATTAAAAGGAGGCAATAAACAAGAAAAGAAAAAAGAGAAGTAATTTTGTTCCGGGGACGGATTTTATATTAATTCTCTATGAATTACTTATTCTTTTTATTTATTAACCTTTTGGTAAATATCATCGAGGTTTTCGGTAAGTAAAAACTTTTCTTGATATAAAGAGACTATGCCAACAAAAAATAAGAAGTATTCAGTGATGACCTTTATGGAAATAAGAGAGAAAATTATAGAACTTTTAATTAATGAAAGGATTTTCAAGTTAAATGATATAAAAAGCTGGAAACTCTATTTAAAGCTAATCTTCAAACATATTAATTATTTATTTGAAATAAATAAAAAAGGTATAACTTCATTTCTACAAGATGTAATTAAAGAAGTTAAAGACGAATCTAAGAAAATTAAACGACGAATGGGAGATATATTGGGAGATTGGAGGTGTTTCTAAATGGATCAATTAAAATTTGATGAAAAAACTTATACTGTTAAGCATGATGAAACGGATGAAGAAAGTATTGATATTTATATCAAGAATGAATGTAATTTTAAAATCGAGTATAATAATGAAGGAAAAACAAGATTTATAAAAAGGAAATGAGAAAAAGAAATGAGCAAAACTAAAAACTTACTCATAGGAGATAGAAAAATAAGCGAATTAGAACGAGCTTTAATTGGAAATCTAACCATCTATAAAAATCTTGTCAAGCGGATAAATGATATACAGCCGAATTTATGTATAACATCCATTCTTAAGGAAAATATTTGTTGGATTATAGGGAATCTTGGACGTATTAAGGAAGATGGTAAACTAATTGATTATCAAATAAGCTGGGTTAAGAATACTCTAGAGATTACATGTACTAATCTCAAAAAAGAACCTGTTATTATAATTATAGATGTTATAAGGAATAAACTTTTTCAAAGAAAATATTACTGATAATATACAAACATGCATATTAGGTGTAAGTAATGAATCAATATGAGAGTAGGATAAGTGATTTGAAAGAATAAGAAAATGAAAACAATTAAAAAATTCAAGCAGAAAAGAAAAAGGAAGAAAGCCAAGAAGCCTAAGAAGAAAATGGGCAAAGTGGCTTCAAAGAGAATGGGAGGAATGATTTCAAGGAAGGAGGGCAGATTGGGAAGGGCAAAAGACTATACGGCAATTTTTTATTTCTTGCTGGGGATCGCCTTTCTAATTTTAATGATTTTAAGAATTTTAGGTACAATATAAAAAAAAAAGTGAAATAATTAAATGGCGAAGGAAGAAGATTGGATAAAAAGGAAACCAATAGGAAATGATTGTGTTGAGATATATTATGTAGAAACGGATAAGACAAGCGTTTATGTTATCAAAGAAACTATGGATAAAGATGGAAATACCGTCAAAAGAATAAAGGATATAATACTAGATTTTCCTATTGAGCTTCTTGAAATTAAGAGAATTAAAGATTTAGATTCTCCCTATGGTAAATATGGGGGATATATTTATAGAATAAATATTGATGGAAAAGAATATAAAAATTCACTTAAACAAATACATTTAAAAATTTTAAAAAAAGTGTCAAAACAACCATTTCATTCGAAATATGGTTTTAAGTTCAGGGATTATATTAGAATAGCACTCAGAAGCCAGGAAAAAAAATTAGAGATAAAATGAAGATTATTATAAAAAAAGGAGAGGAATAATGAGTAAAGAAAGCAATAAAGGTATGCCAAAATCAAGTGTGCCAATTGATTATAACAAGATAATCGAAGATTTCTTCAGAACATCTAAATTTGAAAAAAAGTACATTAAACCAATAATAAATAGGATTCTTTCGGGAGATTTAGTTAATTATGTCCCAGAATTAAGACTTGAGTTAAAAGATTTAGATAATGAGCTTATTGAGAGGTTTCGAAAAGAGCCTAAGAAATTTATAGATAATTTTAAAACCGGATTATACGATAGATTAAGCTTTGATCCAGATGTAAAAGATTTATTTGAACGATTTGAAGTAAAATCGGAAGATTTGCATATTATCCCTGATGCAATAGATATTGAAAGTTTGATACCTGAGGTTATTGACAGTTCGAGAGATTGGAAGAAACATAGAGGGAAAATATGTAATTTTATAGTAAGAAAAACGAATATTGGATTAGAGCGTTCTAATGAATTCAGTAAAATGGTGTTTCAATGTCTGTTTTGTGGTGATGAATTCGATACAATTCCTACATATCGTAAAACGAGAGAGAAATATAGACTACCTAATTTTTGTATGAATCCACGATGCAAGGGAAGAAAAAATAAATACGATTTTAGATTAATTGAAGAAAAATGCGAAATCTTTGAAATAAGGAAATTTAACATTGAGGATATTGATATAAATAAGGAAATTGAAGAGAAAAAGTGTATAATTCGAGAGAACATATCATATTTTATAGAAAAAGCAAAAGGGATAAATTTAAATGAAGAAATAGAAGTGTTGGGCATACTCCAGATTGATACAGCCGATATATATTCAAATAGAGATGATCCTGAAATCTTATATTATATTGAGGTTTTAGACGTAAAACCAAGAGAAAGCAAAATAATTGATGAAAGAATAGTTAAAGAGTTATACAATCAATTAGAAAAGGATCCCCAATATTGTAATGATTTAATTGATTCAATTCATCCCTATTCAAAAGGAATCTACGATTACTTCCCCACCAAACTTTTAATGAGTTTGTCGTTTATAACGTGCGATTCTTGGGATGAAAACGAGAACAAGAGAAATAGTTTAAATAGTATAATTGGGGGGCATAAAGGTTCCTTAAAAACACGTATAGGAAGAGCATTTCAAGAGATTTTAGGACAAAATATGTTTGGAATAATTTATGGGAGCAATACAACTGCAAAAGGATTAATACCCACTGCCCAAAGGAATAATCAAGAAAAAAACTTAGTTAAAAGATATGGTGCTTTAGCATATTATAATAAAAAGACTTTATTGATAGATGAATCTCAATATTTAAAAGAAGACGCATTAGAGTGTCTTAAGTACTTAGACGATGGGAAAATAGCACGAGCATTAGATGGAACGGTGATAAATGCTCCCGCAAAGGAATCTGTTATTTTGTCTTTAAATTATAAAACAGAAAACGAATCTTACGATTATTCTAAACCTTTAATTAAGAACATAGGATTTCCCGAAGATCAGTTATCGATTTTAGATAGGTTTGATTTACATTATGCTGTTCCTAAGTTAAAAAAAATAATTAATCGGATTTTGTTCAGGAGAAATTTTAAATCAATCAATAATATAGAATCGAAAGAGAGGATTTATAATTACGTATTTGAAGCGAAGAGATTATATTCAGAAGGAATTATAATATCTCAAGATTTAATCGATGTAATTGAAAAACTTAACAATCAATTTTTCCAAGAAAAGAAACTTGGTGAAATTATAACTCCTAGGGAATCAATAATTATAACTAAGATAGTTAAAGGAATCTCAGCATTACGACTTAAAAAAGAAGTAGATGATTCTGATATTGAATATTTGAAAAAGCATTTGATAAATACAATTATTCCATTTCAGGAAAAAGATCTTTTGTTCGAGATAAGGGTTTTTGATATGAACGAAATCTTTAGGAAGACTTTTGTTTTATTAAGTGAATTACATACAGAGATCCCAATTTCAGAGCATATTGATTTCATAAGAGATTTCTTAGAAAGCCATTATTTCCCTTATCACGATCCTGTAATAAAAGATCCAGTAATAACAAATAGAATCGATAAATACATGCCAAGCGAAAACAATCTATCTAATAATACATATCGAGGATTACTTGAAAACAAAGAAAACATAAAATATATCGAAAGCATTGGATATGTAGTAGGTGTAAAGGGCAATAAAACTCATTTTTTACTAAGCAGAGTTATTTGAACGAAGTTATTATTAACCGAGTAAAAGAGGCAATGAAAGATGAATTATAGAGAAGAAATATTAAAATATATATCATTAGAAGAATTAGAAAAGGAGATACAAACAAAGAAAACAGAGCTTAAGGGGTTGGTATCAACAGAAGCCTGTGAATTCATTATAGCGAACGAGGTTGGATTAATAGAAGGAAAAGAAAATAGGATAAAAACAGTAAGGGAAGGATTTGAAGATGCTCTTAAACATGATTACTTTGATAAAGGTTTATATAAATACTTAGATAAGGAAGAATTAGGAGAAATTAAGATAAACATAGATTCAGAAGAATTAAAAAGAAAAATAGAAGGATATGGTAAAATTGATATTGATGAGATAGATATAGCTTTTAAAAATTTAGAAAAAGCTTTAGAAAGCGATGATACTTCTGAAAACTGGTTAGCCTTTAAAAGATTTCAATTTTGGTTGGCCTTAAGACAAATTCCAATTAAAATTGCTGATCTTTATATGAATATGGGGGAGATGAGGTTTAAGAATAGTAGATTCAGGAGCTATATTTTTATTGATGAAAAAAGATTAGATATTGATTACGAAGGATATTATGAATTCTTTCATAAAAAGGGAGATTATGCTAAGTAGAATAAAGGATTGGAAGAAAAAATCATAATTTTTTGTTTTTTTTTAAATTACTTTTTTTAAATTTTTTATCTGGAGATAAAATTCACAGGGCATTTTGCATATTAAAATAATTTCTAAATTCTACCTGTAATTTCTTAAAAACTTTTACAAGTTGTGAACATTATATGGGTTTTTTTTCAAATTCCTTTTTTTAAATCTTATTTTAAAATATTATAATATAAATATCTAAAGAATTAATCGTTTTTTAGATATATTTTGATTAATTCAATAATAGATATAAGATATTACAATAGAAAATTATTAAGCAAATTATTATAGCTCTAAACTAATCTTTTGTTAATCTCTTGTAAAACCATACCATTTTCTTGTAAATCAATACATTTCTCTTGTAAAACCATACCATTTTCTTGTAAATCAATACATTTCTCTTGTAAAAACATATACTTTTCTTGTAAATCAATTCTACTCTTATTTTATAATATCCTACAAGATATTTAGGTGATTTTACAAGATATTTAGGTGATTTTACAAGAAAAATCACGAATTTACAAGCGAGTTAATAAACAATAGACTCAAATTCATAATAACATTTAACCAAATATAATAAAATGGCAGAATTTTGTCGAAAAGAAAGTTTAATAAGTTATAATATTTTATACATATCCCCTGAAGTTCTATGGATTAAGAGATGTCAAAAACAAAAAAGTGAAAAAAAACATACCCTACTAGTAAAATGTAAATTTTTCTTTTCTCTTATTTTTGATTAGTTTATTAATTACTAAGAGAAATCCTTATTTTTTCCATGATCTATAATTAATTTAATAATAGATATATGTTATTATAATAACACTTCTTTACGTGAATTTTTATTTTTAACAAAAAAGTTAATATTTTCCATTGGAAATCTAATAATAAATTTTTCTCCGGAACAAAATTTCAAAAAAATTCTCCTGGACCTGAATAAATTTTTAAAAATTTGATCTTCAGGATGGCCATAAAAAATTTCTCAGGAGAAATAAAATTTTGATTTTAATTTTCTTAAAAAAATCTTCAGGAGTAAAATACCAAATAATATGATTTTCTTTCTACACATCATAGGTTAAGAGAAAATTAGTATTTTACCCATGCACGTATGGAGTTTAGGGGTATCCCCACTTTTTATAAAATAATCTTGAATTTTACCCATGCACGTATGGAGTTTAGAAAATTCGTGGCGTCACGAATTTCGAAAAAGACATTTTACCCATGCACGTATGGATAACAAGTGGTGGGACTTATACAGGAATTAGTTTCAGTTATATTTCCCATGCACGTATGGATAACAATTTATATTATGAAAAAATACTGGGATCCCAGTATATTTCCCATGCACGTATGGATAACAATTTTGAAAGTACGGGTATACCCGTATTTTTATATTTCCCATGCGTGTAGGGATTAAAAGTATAGGGACGTCCCCGCTTCTTCTCAAATATCCAATATTTAGATATTTGAGGAGAATGCCGGATATCATCATAGGAGCACTCTTCAAGAGGGTTGATAAATTCGTCCCTAAGCCCCATATTTTTAATTCTTGTACTTGCAGCATTATGCCCTATTCCTTCCATTTCATAAAGAGATTTCAAAAAGGTGTATTTTACGTGGTCTTTAATTATCACGGGTATCCTCTGTTTCTAAGGTTCGGTGGGGGCGAACCTTTCTTTTTCTTCCAGTACTCCTTTTGAGTTATATTTTCACGAGGATGCCAATACAAGTCATTTTCTCTTAATATTTTATCTCTATCAGATGAAGTTGATTTTCCAATTGTCAAATGATTTTCAATATTTTTGATCCCTCTGTGCAGGGGTGATATATTGATATTTCAAAATGATCTAACTTCATGGTACATGCTCTTATTTTAAAATAAAACAACATGGTACCATATATTACTCTAAAAATGCCTAGAAATGATCATTTAATTATTAAAAATAATGAAATGATGATTTAGCAAGATCTAAGAAAATTGAAAAATATTTATTAGAATATTAGAATTTTAGGGTAAAAAAAGATGGCCATCCTGAGATCAAAAATTCCCTGGAGAGTAAAAAAAAATTTTATTTCTGGAATTGAGAAAAAACACTCACAGGACATTAAAGTTTAAAGTTTAAAACAAGTTTTATAATGATAAATAATGATTTTATTATTAATATCAAATATATTTAAAAAAAGGAGTTGATAAATAGTGCCTCACAACTCAGAAGACAGATATTCACTTGGCTTAACTATAGGGAAATTAGAATTTGATGGAAATGAAGTATCAAATTTCACCTTATTAGATTATGCAGAGATTGTTTTATTTGGTGAATTAGAATCAAAATTAACTGATTTTTATAATAGAGGACTTGAAAAGGTTAAACAATTAAAAGAACAATTAGGAAATGGGGCAGTAAATGTCATATGAACAATCTCGTTGGAGTGTACGAGATTATGCATTAATTTATATGTTAATCGAAACTGAAACTAAAGCATTGTTCTTCTAATCCTTATGTATGGGGGAATTACACCAGTACTATTTTTCAGTATAGGTCGGAAACCTTCTAATCCTTATGTATGGGGGAATTACGCTAAAATCCTCTTATTCTATAGTGAGCTTGAATGAAACTTTAAGGTTTGCTGTAATCAAACATTCTACCCTTATTTTATTAACACATCTACAAATTTCAATAAACGATGAATTGATGGGCTAAGCGATTATTTAAAACCCTTATACGTTTTAATGTAATTATAACTATAAAAATATACGAAATCTAATCTTTTATAATAGAAGATAATAAAAATTGGATTTACCGCTAGGTAAGGACATTCAAAAGAACTCCCGAAGTGACGAAGTTTGAAGTAATTTTTTAAATGGAAAAATGTATTATATTTATTCAAAAAATACTGAAAAAACTTCAACATTGTGAAATTGTTATGATAGAAATAAAACATCTTCGTACTAGCATACCACATACATTAAAATTAAAAACACCCTCAAATGTAAAGCCTGATTCTTGGTATGAGGAATATATCAAAAAACATGATGAGATCGTTTATTCCAATGATCCCAAATTAATCCAAGCTTATGAACCACAGTTAGAAATAAGGGTGAAATATCTTAAAGAATCAGATAGAGATATTGATGTTTATAATATTTTAGGTCATTATTTAGCTGTTTTTGAAAATATTCAATATAATATCTATTACAAACAGAAAAAACGAAAAAATGATAAAGAATATCTCAAAAGTAGAGAATATGAAAAAGATAATAAGAAACTAGAACGATTGTACAAGTTACTTCATTATAAGATCCCTCTTGGGACTACAAAAGAACAATTGAACAATTACTATAATTTGTTTGATTCGTGGTATGGTGATGTGTTAATTTTATTCGAATATAATACAATTCAAAAAAACTTGGAACTTATTAAGGAATTTGAAGTGAGACTTAAATCTTTGAAAGGTCTACCAGAGCTGAATCGATTAGATTCTTATGAATTACTTGGTTGGGAAAGGTGTGTCCTTTTTACTATGCTTAAACTTAAGTTATGTAAAAATATAATAGCTCAAGGTTATCTAGTTTCCAGGCAATTATATATAATTAATGATGACATTGTTAATTACGAAGATGATATCGAATGTGAGGGGAGACGAAAACATCCAGAATCTATTGAGGACTTAGATTTTAGAGACTTTAAAATTCCTGAGGGACAAATCTTTAAATCGATTAGAAAAAATGAAAAATGGTTTGATATAGACAGAGACTTAGTTATTTATCAAGAAAGACAAAAAGGGAAGTATCTAGATGAACTTGCAGAGAATTTTGGAATTAAGTTTAATTCGATAAGTATGGTTGTGAAGAAAGTTCAGAGTGCCATTAATTTTTATCAAGGGAAAGAATTTGAGAATTTCGTCTATAAAAGATTGTTAGAATCCAAATTGTTTAAACTAGTCAAGAAAGAAGCAGGTAAAGGGGAGTCTGATATTTTAGCTTACACTAAAGATGATAAGGGGCTTTATATTTATTCTCTTAAAAATATCAAAATTAACCGTAAGCCATATTGGTTAAAAAAAGAGGAACTAAGGCCAGAATTAGAAACAGCGGTATTATCACAATTAGATTATGACGTACAATTAATTCTTCTGGTGTTTGACAACTATTCAAATAAAGCCAAGCAATTTAAAATTGATTTTAACAATCCCAGAAATATTGATATTTCAAAATAAAGAACTTAACATTTTATGACTCAAACTATAAGCATAACTCCATTTGAAAATAATCCGGGATTATTATTATGTTCTGAATGTAAAAAAATCACTATTATTTCAGATTCATCTAGAGGCGATACTATTTGTGAATATTGTGGATTAATAATAAGCGAAAAAGCATTAGATATCTCTCATCTTGAGAGAAATATGTTTTCTTATGAAGAAATAAGAGATGGGGCTAGGTCTGAGTTTGTTGATATACTTTTTACTCCAAGATTTAATTTCCATACGATAATAAATATAAATGAGACACCTGATTATAATTTTAAGCGAATTGCAAGATTGAATTACCATAATAATGATAGCGGAGTAAGAAATCTGCTAATCGCAATAAGGGTATTGAAGCAAATGAGTAGCACCCTACGCCTCCCATATTATATAAGAAAAAATACAATTCTTCTTTATAGAAAGGCTTTGAGGAAGGATTTTATAAAGGGCAGATCTATCATTGCAGGGATTTCTGCATGTCTTTATTATGCTTGTAGGAAATCTAAAATTCCTATTTCGTTTAAAGAAATAGTTAAAGAAGGATCTACTGATGATAAAGTGGTTATAAAGTTTTATAAGTTATTAGCCAAAGAATTTAATCTTAAAGTTCCTCCCTTAGAACCAGTTCTATTTGTTTCAAGATATATTAATGAATTACAGTTAAGTTTTAAAATAGAGCAGAAAGTTCTTTCCATTTTAAATAGTCTACCCTTCAGTTTTATTAATGGTAGAGGAACCGAAATCATTAATTGCTTCAATAATCTATTCAATTTGTAAAAAAGAAAATATCAAAATAACTCAGAAAACACTTGCAAAAATGACCGGGGCTTGGGAAGAGACGATACGGTATAAAACGAGAGAAATCGAGCACTTTATAAAATCCGAAAACCAGAAATGTTAATAAAAGAATGTAATTCATTTTTAATCTTTTAATTTTTTTATTTCCTATATTTTTATAAAATCGTATTTGAAGGCTTGTAATATCCTTCTGTTATAAGTTTCCTTGGAAAGTTAATCCTTACTTCAAAATTCTTAATCATTGATTTCCTTATTAAATTC
>JAHLWT010000135.1 GCA_019057775.1 Promethearchaeota archaeon | reverse complement strand
GTCGCAAAATAATCTCACCTCCGACTAAATTGCCGCCTCACTTTTTTTTCTTATTTTGTTGATAGTATTTTAACACATCCACATCAAACCGTTCATAACGCTTACTTCTCGCACGGTCCATAGCGGTTACCTCCTTAATGTCAGAGCTTAGTTCTGCTCGCAATTGTTTCATAACCTCTTCAGTATATTATTTAACGATATCAGACTCTAATTCTTCGGGATCACAATGTTTTAGTCGCAAATAATCCTCACCGCGAGTAGCAATCATGTGGATAATGTTTGCCTTGGCTACCCGGTTAAATAACACTTGTTTTTGAGTGCTAAACCCTTGCTCAAGAGAATTATTTGTTTTTACAACCACAGGAAAATTGTAGTACTGAAACAGCCCAGGAAGGTAAGATCCCCATAATCTACACCATTCACACATTATTTCAGTTTTAGATTTATTTTTGTTTGGTAAAAAGGATCTACATTCGGCTAAATTTAATTTAGGATTGTCATCTTGTGCTCTTGCAAAGATATCCTCGTATAATTTTGGGAGTATCTTTTTTCTTTCTTTTTGAGAAACATTTTCATTTCCAAAAGCCTCCCTGATTTGTTGGAATTACTGATTTAACTCTTGGGAAGCCTCAAAATATGATGTTACTTCATTTAATGCGCTTTTGAGGTCCAGTAATGTTTTAGTTAAAATTTTAGTAAAGCGAAGTTTGAGGTCTTTATCCGCTAAAATTTCAACCATTCTGGTCTGGTATTCGGTTAATTTTTCAAAAAGCCATATACCTCTCAATTCTTTAAATATTTTATTGCGTACCTTTATCATTTTTTGGAGATCCTTGTCTACGCCTTTAAATACTTCCCGAACAGATTTTTTACCTATCCCTTCAAAAAAAACAAGTGCACTGTTAGATCTTGTATGGATATCCAATGAATTAACCGTTTTTTTAAGTGATAAATAAGTGTTACTATCTAAAGCCTCTAAATGATTCCATGTATTCCTTAGAAAATGATATTGGCAATATTGATGAGGAATTTTGGCGTAGAAAGTATCATGACACTTCGTAATTAGGGTTTGTTTATCACTCACCCAACCGATTATCTTAACGCCGTATAACTCCTGGATCCTCTTAATTGTTTGATGAAGAATGTTATAGTCTAGCGTATCAAATTTATAGGTAGCTAGCACACGATTCGAGATCAAGTCCATAAAACACCAAATCGATGGATCATCTCCACCAGGGTCTTACCCATCAAATCCTACCAAGATATGCCCTTGTTTCCTTATAATTTCCAGGATTTTTTCATCTATTTTTAATGATTTGAGTTTTAAAATATCGTCACAAATGCGCCGAATTGTATCTTTCGATATATTTAAGTGATATTTCCTGATTAAACGCTTATGTATTTGATTTGACTTCAACTCGTAAATCAAACTTACCTCAGTAATAAGTCTAAAAACGTCTGCACCATATGTTCTTTGACTATAGTCAAATCTAAGACAAGGATTAAATACAATTTTGCTAAATTCACATTTTCCATTAGTACAAGAATATAAATTAACGATTTGATATATGGATCCTTCTAAGGTATGAATAAGCTTACCATCATCGGGATGTCTAAACTTCACCCTTTCTCCACACGAGGGGCACGCAAAACTCCATTCAGAGGGATAGCTAATTCTCACAGTTCTATATTCTTCTGAATAAGTTTCACATTTCATTATAAATAATAATAGGATTTGGTGTTTTTCAACTTATCGGTCAAAAAAAAAAAGACTGAGATGATTTTGCCATCTCAAGAAAAAAAAGATCTAATTAAATTGTTAACCCACTACTTCCCATTATATGCCATTCTGGACGCATATCATAGCCAAAGGCCCACGTTAGATAAGCACAATAATCATTTAGAGCAGTTCCAACATTTTTATTTTCTTGACACAAAGCATTCCAGAATTCTGTTCTGGCTGGATCAGGCCAAAGATTCTCATAAAATGCATATGTAACTGTATGAGAACCTACGAATGCCCCAGCTCCATAATCACAAAATGCATGAGCCATTGTAGGACCTCGAGGGTCACTTAATTCGTAAGACCAACCATCACATGTGTGAGCAAATATTAAAGAATTCCATGGATGAACATCTATTTCCACTCCTGTAGAAGGGTTATATGAATAATACCATAATGCCCTTACTTCACTTGGGAGAATCACACCTACAAGATTTTGACTCCACCACCATAGAAATGGTTGCCATTGATAAACTTCCCAATCTGGACCGAAGTCCTTTCCATAGATAGCAACATCTTCAGTGAGTACATTATAAGCTAAAAGATCTCGAATATATCCCTGTCCATTTTGAATATAATCCTTATTGTAATATTGAAGATCACTTTTAACTTGAGACTCACTCGGCATGTATCTCCAAATTCCAATATCAATACTAGAGTATGGCTCCCAATAATAATCTGGAAGCTTTCGAAGATAAGAAGGATTATCAATACCATGGTCATCATCTAAATCATACAAATCATGAGCAACACCATATTTAGTGTATGAAATTCCTTTTGTTAGACTTGATGTTTTCGATACTTCAGAGTTTTCTTGTAAAAGAGATGGATTCTTATAAATAATAAGACCCTTTTCTTGCTTCTCTTTTAAATATTGTTTCATCAGTTCAATTGTGTTTAATTGTTCAGATGACGGTAGTAAAGTATCTTCTTTATTATAATTAGAAATTTCAAGAAAATTTCCATACATAATTCCATCAAAACTTAGCTGACACTCATTTTCCTCAAAAGCTATATTAACATATACAGTATTATTTGTTATCACGAATTCCATAAAAAACCCATCAAATATTGACTCAACTTCAAAGCGTTTAATAGGCGATTCAATAGAATTATCCAATAATTCTTCATTTAAGATTAAATTATCATAGCGAAAATTTCCAAATTTGGTATTGATTTCAATATCTAATGATTTTTCGTTATGTTGATAGATTTTTAAAGTGGCTAAATCATCTCTTTCAATTGAGTTCTTAAGATTAATGTCTAATTTATATCCAAAAATAGGTATTTCGGTTTCAGAACTAAGATGAATGGATTCTTTATTTATTTGGTTAACAATTATTTCATTTGTCTGAATGAGTTTAATTGGAACTATGTAAATCATCAGCGATATAAGTATTACTATTGCACAAAAATTTAATTTTTTCTTAATCAAAATTTCACCCTTGATTTTAACATTTTTATCAAATATATAAAAAATTAAGTTAATTATAGTATCTTGAGTATTTAAATGTTCTTCTTAAAATAATTTAAAAATTTTAAATTAAAATGTATTTTTTCAATTATGGATAATATTTAATTTCCCTTTATGATTTAACTCTTTAATCACCTTTAGTTTTTATTCCGACAATTTTTTGTTCCTACTCCTTTTTTAAATTAACAATCTAAAGGATACTTTATGGCGAATTTGAGGGGATAATTCAAGTTTATCAAGAACTTATTTTAAAATCGAGGGGCACTCCCGAACTGTAAAATAATAGGAAATTAAAAGCCTTCAAAAAATCTAACGTACGCTTACAGCGGAAATTAATAAGCTTTTCAATAACCGAAAATATATTTTCCACGGAATTGGTCGATATATGCTTATTTTTGAACACTACCGAGAGTTCTTGTAAGCAATCAGCAACTATTTCATCCGAGCCGTATTTCGGATGAAATAAACCCTCTTCTTTATCATAATGATATACATGAATCTCACCATGTTCAAACGGTTTTTTTTGTCCCTTTTTCTCTTTCTTTTATTTCTCTGTTTTTGTCGTTTCTCACGTTCAATAAATGTTTTAGGGCGATTCTTTCCCCCTTCTTACGCCCTCTCTTTCCCGCTTCATAAACTTTTTTAACCGATCTGGATATTCTCACGAAAAAAGTATTAATTTCAAGTAAAATATCATTAGTCGTAGCTATATGAGCAGTTACAATCTCTTTTTCCTTTATTTCGATGATATCGACTACCATACGTCAATAAGGTGGCTTATGGATATGTCTAATGTTAATGAGATCCCTTTTTAATCTCATTGCCATGCCTTTATAAGTAGAAAAATCGTCCGTAATCAGTATCTCCATTGGACTATCTAGTCTGTTTTCAGCTTGTTTGATCAATTCTATGATTTTTTCAGATGTCCGAGGTTCTACCAATTCAAAAGCAAAGATATTTCCCCTTTCACTTAATAAGACGATCAAATACCATATTTTCTTAGAAATATTAATCCATGTCTCGTCATTAAAAATTGACAGAGTAGTTCTCGGACTTTTTCAAATAATCTCTTTTTTTGGATGATTTGCAACCTTTTCGACAATATATCTTATAATCCTTGAGATGGTAGCTGGAGAGAAGCCGAGAATCTCTCCCAATGATTTGGTATCGATTTTTCAACAATGTAATACAGAAAATAAGAGCTCGTTTATTGATTCTTTGATTTGAGAAAAACTCCCGAAGAGTGCAGATAGAAGTGCCTGTCGCACTCTTTACACTCATAATGCCGTGGATGCCATTTCACAGACGCGTCATACCTATATTTGATAATCCACTTAGATGAACAGCCATCAAGCGCATTTGGACAAGCTAGCTCTATAAAAAAATAGAAAATGAATCCTGTCAGCCAATTTATACGGAAATTAATTCTGATTCTATATAAATCCTCCTAAAAATATTATTAATTTCATGACTTAATAAAAGTTCAGGGCGAATTTAAGTTTTTCTTGCGAGAATTGCGAAATTTAAATTAAGATACACAAACTATAAATATTTTTATCGATGAAGGGAAATTAAAAATCATCCAATATTGTACAAGATATAAATATTTGATATGCCTATAAAATAATATGAAATCAATTAAAAAAAATTTTAAAGCAAACAGTCTATTCTATTTTTCTCTTGGATTAATTACATTGGGAATAATTTTGATAGATGGGGCATCAATCTTCATGATCTCCACATTAAAAAATAATTTGATATATACTATACTGAGAAATCCATTTGATTGGTTCTATAAAACAATTATCATAGGGAATTTTCTTGTGATAAGTGGTTTGTTTCTTTTAATTCATGTACATTTTAAAAAAGAAAAAGAAATATTTTATGAAATGTAAAGAATGATCCCAAAAGCTTAAGGAATATCTCATTCTTTTTATGTGTTATAAATTGAAGAATCTGATCCTATGTTGATAATACCTGCTAATGGTGATTAAATAAATATGGAATTTTTAATACATATTTTTACAATAAAACCAATATTTCTTTTAAAATAGTATAGAACCAAGAAAAAATCCTTCTGATTCTTTTATTTATAACGACACAAGTAATTTCGCAAAACTACATCGCGTTTTAATTTCTATTGATGGTAATTTAAAATTTAATATAAATTTTATGAGTGTACGCTGAAATTTCTTGAATGTATCAAAAAAAGTGTTATGCGTGACCTGTTTGCGTAAAAACTTCCAAAACCACTCCATTGTATTTAAATCGGGGGAATAAGGGGGTAGAAAGAGAAGCTCGAGCTTTTCTTTATTAGTTTCTAAAAATGGTTCCAACTCTTTTGAATGGTGCGCTCGAGCGTTATCCAAAACCAAGAGGATTTTCCCGGCATCCATATACCTGGCAAGAAGTCCTTCTAAGAAATGACGAAACTGTTGAGCTTTTAAAGTATCAGAAAACGCCACATGCACTTTTCCTTCTAGAGGATCAACTGCGCCAATAAGATGTTGTCGTTGCCGACCACCATACATAGAGACTTCCGGCTGTTGGCCCTTCAACGACCACATGCGAGTGATGGACGGTGAAAACTGAATACTCGACTCATCTTGGAAAAGAACTACGCCATTTTCTCCGAGAGAATCCAGACTTTTTTAAAATCGTTCAGGAATTCTTTTTGTTTCTCGGGATCAGCCTTTGGAAACTTGTATTTCGGACGTTGGAGCGTGAATCCTAACTCGTGAAGGAGTCTTTGTGCTTGGCGCACGCTTAATTCCGCGCTAAACTTCTGTTTAATGTGGTACGCCGCACTCTTTCCCTCCCAGTTGCTAAATTCATATCCCAATTCACGAGGGTGCGTTAACACGTCTGCTTTTAACGATTCTTTTTCTTCTTTAGAAAGGCTTGAGGGGCGCCCTGGAGGTGAATTTGGTGCGATTGCGTCTAATCCTCCCCCATTGAACGTCTTTACCCATGTTTGAATCGTTTTTCGGGATTTTTTTATCAATTTTGCAACTGTGGTGCAGTTCATGAATTCGTGCATCAAAAAGAGAGCGTGATATCGCTCTTTCAGCTTGGAGCTTCTTTCCCTTTTGTAGAGCTCAACCAGTTCTTCATGATTGGGTGAGCTCCTTGTTATTTGAAGTTTTTCCATGGATCTAAGGGCAAAGAAAACACTTATTTAAGAGTGTGATATCCAGGTGATATGATGGAAAAGGACTTAAATGTTGCAAAAATATTTATGTCGTTATAAATAGTAAAAAATAAGGAATAAAATCAGGCGCGAAGAAATTGGGAAAAACAATCGATATGTATATTTTCAAAAGTCCTAAACTCAAGAACGAAATTAAATTAATTGAAGAAAAGTTTAACAAAAAATATTTAAACCGCTTAGAAATATTTAATTTCTGGTTTAAATGCGATGACCCTAAAGTAGGATATATTAGAATTTCGACTTATTTATCTCCAACGGAATCTACTAAGCGTTTAAATCCTATTGAAATTGAGGAACTATTTTTTACGATCTATAAAGAACTCTTTCCGAACGAAGTTGCTTACGTTAATTCCGATGAGGAATTAGAGGGCGGTTATCAAAACGTTTTTTATTACGAAAACGACCGTCATTATTTTGCTTCAATGGAAAATATTGCTTACGATATTATGAAAATATTTAGAAACTATAACGATTAAGGATCTAAAAGACATAAATATGGAATTATCAAGAATCGACGCTTAAGAACCGATGAATATGTCAAGTATTTTTTCTTTTGGGTCGTAAATTACGCTTTCTATAACTAATTCCTCGAGATAATGCCCCCATATTCCGTATTTTCCTTCGGATTGTTTTCGGTTGTACAAATTGTCGTAAGTGCCTGGGTCACCGACTTCTTTTTCTTCTTCCTCGTAAATCCGTTTGTAGGCCTCGTAGATGCTTTTAAAAACGTCTAACCGAGTAAAACCTCCTTTCTTCTCTAAAATAACGCAAAATTCGACCGACAAGGGATAGGTAACGACCATCGTTATCTTTTCGTCCTTAATTACCACTTCGTTGGGGTTAATTAAGTTATCTCTCGCCTCTTTGTTTTCGAAATCTAACACGCTGGGAACTCTTGACTCAGGGGCTATATAAAGCCAAATTTGATTGAATTTTTTGCTAGCTCAATGAGATTTTTATTTTTCATAAATTCTTCATAATTAACTTTTTGATTTTTTATTTGGATTTCATTCATTTTTTAACACAATTTTTGGAATTGTATTTATGTTACATTTTTGTCAGATTATTTAAAAGGGTTTGTAAATTCATAAATTTCAATTTATCCTTCTTGAAAAATTAAAATTAAAGAGAATCTTGATTTTATTATAGTTATTTCATTTAATAGAGAGCATCACGTTTATATCGAAAATAAAGAATCAAAAACTCAGTGATTTTTCAGATTTTGACATTTCAGCACCAGATATAGATAGTGAAGTCATTATTACCGGATTGATTTTAGGCTATCCCATCTGGTCCACTGTATCTGTATTGTGGATATATTAGTATAGCATTTTTTAACAAAGGTCTTTTTAGAACACTTACTTCACTCGTTTATTTTTTAGTACTGTTAAGAAATCACATACTCCATACCACTGAGGTAAGCTCATGGTTTTTACAACGTCAAATGTTTTCTCTAATTTCTTAAAAAAACCATCGGTAGCATTACCTCCTCCAGCCCATTCGCCAATATAAATTATATATTTTGCTTTAAAATAATTCAAACATTCTGAGCCTAAAGAGTTTAAACGAGGAATCCAACATAAAAATAAATTTCTTTCAGGATAATTTTTTAAAATCTTCGCACTTCCTTTATTTATTGGAAAATATTGTATTTTAGAACCATTGTTATTAATCTCATCTTGATACGGTGGCTTATTATCAAAGCATATAATGTCTACTCCCAATTTAGCTAAGAGCATTGCCCAATATCCTGTTCCCGCTCCAATCTCAATTAGAGGAGAGTAATTACTAATTTCAAGAAGTACTTTTTTGTTAGGGACAGCCCAAGAATATATTCGCACCAAATCATCTCTTAGTAACTTCTTCTTCATTAGTTCAATAAATTTATCAATAGGAAAGACTTCTTTCTCGCCCTCTATCTGTTTAAATATTCTCAAATATTTGTTTATTTCATTTAAATCGGTAATAATTTTTCCCCTCTGGGTTTAAAATTATTATTTTATTGTATTTAACTATTTTCATTTACATTAGATTATAGATAAAATCTTTTTTTCTTTAAATAAACTCGGTCTATTTTGGATTTAACAACGATTTAGTTGTAAAAAGAGGTCTAAAAAATTGTTAAAATTCAAGTAGAAAATTAGGCTCGCAATGGTTAGCGCGGTGTCGGCATCGATTTTGCTAGCGCTTGTACTAACCGTTAACGGCATTATGTTTATTCCGTTCTTCTAAGCTGGCTGCATCTAATTAAACTTTTTTTTCTTATCATTTTCACAAGAGGTTTTGCCGTTATATTTTGGTTGTTTAGTTCTCTCAATCTCCTTCATGATCTCTATATCCTTACTAAGTTGTAATCCTTTAGGGGAAAACTCCATCGTAACCCATGTATCCGTACTAGCAACATTATAAATCTTGAACCTACCTTTTAATTTTTCCAGAATGTTTTTTAATTCCTTTTCCGAAAACTTCGCTCCATCTCCTTTAAGTTTCTCTTTTATTTCAGCTTCAGTAATTCCCTCGTTGCTTTTATTTTCAATGAGTTTAAATACGTCCTGTTCTTCTATTTGATATTCAAATTGTTCTATGACCTTTTTTATATTGTTATGGTAGATTACAACATTACCTTGAGGAATCGATTCATCTTGAGTTTTTTTTAATGAAAAAAGGTATCCGTAATCGGTTAAGGTAGGAGTATCATATTCTTCATTTTCGGGAGGGAATGTAGTTCCATCCATTAACTCAATATGTATTGTAATTTTTTTTTTTATTTTAATCACTTCCGTGTTTATCTTTATAGTGTAATCATATATTTAAAAAAAAATCACAGAAACAATTTATTAATTTATTTACTACTTTTTTTTCGTTTTTTCCTTTAACTAAGCCAGATGGTATTTCGTTCAAACAACTAAAATAACGATAAAATAGTAAGTAAAAATAATAAAATAAAAATAGTAGATGTTTTATGAAACAACAGCGACCTAGAGCGCTAAGTAATTAGTTCAGGATAAAAATTCTTTTTTCGCCTGATAACTTAATTTCTTGGGTATGGAGAAAAGTTTGTCCACAATTAATATTCTCTTTCTCCTCCCGTCAAGTCTAAAAATATATCGCTTGATCTTGTTCTCGTCTTTTAATTTAATCAAGGTTATAAGTTCTGAAATAATAGAAGGTCCAAACCTCTCAGTTTTTTCTTTAAAAGTTGCGTAAGATAGATCTTTAAAGAACTCTTAATCTTTTCGCGTTTTTAGCAAACCCCACGCTTTCAGCTTCCCTTTAACTTCTGTCATGATATCTCAAAAAAAGAAATCTCTACTTGCTTTTATAAAAACATTTGCTTTCGTAAATCTTTAAAATTTTATTGTCTTCTCTGATCCACGCTGAGAAAAAGAAAGTTTTATTTTCATCGTTTTTCTCAGGTATTCGATCGAATGAATTTTCGCTAAATTGAAATATGTAAGGATCCTCGGATTTATCATCAAGTAAAATCTCAAACCCTTGAACTTCGGCATCAATCTGTAACGCTTTTCGCGTTATCACAATTCTTTTAGCTAATTTCAACTCTCGCTTAATTTCATCTACATACACATCTGGAATCAGCAAGCGAAAAGCACCTGCGTTCAAAGATATGTAATACTTGCCACGTTTATTTAATTTAGAATCAAAATAATTCGTAGATATTATCTCTTTTCCGTCGTTTTTTATAATTATTGTATTCAAATTTTTATCACTTTTTTTTAAATTTTATTTGATTTCTTTCATAATTTCCAATCTATTATTGCAAATTTTCCGATTTATATTTCAAAAAATTTAAAAGATGCCTTTCAATACAATAAACAAAAACAATCCCAAATAATTTTATCGAACAAGACGTAAATTCGAGAGAAATCTCGAACAGAAAGATTTAAATATTTAATTTAACCATTGGAATTTAGGTAAAAATTTTGGAAAATGAAGAAAAAAGAATTGTCGATGAAATACTAAAAGATAGAGCGTTGCCTTATTCTATTGAATTATTAGAAGTTGAAG
>JAHLWT010000134.1 GCA_019057775.1 Promethearchaeota archaeon | reverse complement strand
GGAAGCTTAACCGCCGTCCTGAGATTCATGAATTATTCCGGAAGTTTGTTTATGGGAGGGCACCTATTGAACGGCCGGAAGGTATATATTTCGATATTTTTGATGTTGACAAAGAAGCATTAGACGGAATAGCAACCCGTAAACAAGTCCGGGTGAATTTCACCAGGAAAAAAGAAAGCTCTTTTTTGGACATCCTGATCTATTTACCTAATCACGTGAAAAACCCTGCCCCATTATTTTTAGGACTCAATTTTCAGGGAAACCAGACCATCCATTCCGACCCGGCCATTCGAATAACCACCAACTGGTTGCCAAGTGAAAAAGAGGGTGTGGAAAACAACCGGTCTACGGAAAAGACAAGAGGAGTAAAAAGTTCCCGATGGCCGGTTAAAAAAATCCTGGAGCGGGGGTATGGACTGGCTACCATTTATTATGGTGATCTGGATCCTGATTATTTTGACGGATTTAAAAACGGGGTTCATTCGACTTTCGATAAACCGGGCAAACGGCCTGATGATGCCTGGGGAGCTATATTGGAGCCTGGGCCTGGGGATTGAGCAGGGCTATGGATTATATTGTAACTGATTTGGATATTGATCAAAAACGTGTGGCGGTTATTGGACACTCACGGTTGGGTAAGACCGCTTTGTGGACAGGTGCCCGGGATGAACGTTTTGCAATGGTGATATCAAACAATTCGGGATGTGGAGGGGCTGCTTTGTCAAGAAGAAAATTTGGAGAAACGGTTGAAAGGATTAACACCGTTTTTCCACATTGGTTTTGTAACAATTTCAGAAAATACAACGGTAAAGAAGATGATCTGCCCGTTGACCAGCATATGCTTATTTCACTGATTGCTCCGCGCCTGGTATATGTTGCCAGTGCCGATGAAGATCTGTGGGCTGATCCACGTGGTGAATTCCTTTCTGCCTTGTATGCAAATCCGGTTTACCGTTTATTTGGGGAAAAAGGACTGGAAACAGACTACATGCCATTATTGGAAGAACCTGTACAACAAGGAAATACCGGTTATCATATCTGTGCCGGAAGACATAATCTGACTGAATACGACTGGCTGAGGTATATGGATTTTGCGGATAAACACATGAATAAATAATACATTAACCCCGCCAGGGTTTGGAACCCTGGCGGGGTTTCGTAAGAACCAGTCGTAACCCGACACCAGTTCGGGCTACGAGTAACAAAGAATTACTTAAATTTTAGTCGTACCCAGAACTGAGAAATTTATCAAGTTGCTTTGTTCAGGCTTTAACACATCACTTCTTCTGTTATTTAACCGTCATTTGCAAATGGATGCTTCTTATTTTTGAAGCAAAATCCGGGATATTTTTGGTTTTTGGATAATAAACTGTTTTTGTTTCACCGGGTAAAACATCAAAATAGTTGTCTGAAAATCTCTCGTTTCCCTCATCAATTGTAAGGAAAAGATTTTTAACCAACGATTGTGATGAAACTTCAATAACATATTTACCGTTTTCTTCTTTCACTTCAATATTTAATTCAGGATCGGAAAGTTTCAGATCTTTTGGTTTTACAAAGTAAAATAAATCAGTGTAGAGCGATTCACCATATAAACTCAATTCGGAAACCAAAATCATATGGTTTGCGTTGTTGCTTCCGATTAATTCTTTTATCTCTTTTTCGAAATAAACTTCTGAAGAATTCTCTTTTGCTTCAATTTCTATTGATTCTGTCCAGATCTCATTTCCTTCAAAATCAATCAGTTTCAGTTTGAATCTCCCTTTAATGTCTTCGGTTTCATCTGAAACCACAGAGAGAATTACTTTTCCTTCTTTTTCTGTTGACGAAACAATTATACTTTTATTGGCATGAAGTACAAAGAATTGCAAAGCCTTCCATCTTTGAAAATAATCAATGCTCGACCATGAAGCAACCGGCCAGCAATCGTTTATTTGCCAGTAAAGTGTACCCATACAATATGGCATAGCACGACGGTGTGCTTCAATTGCTTCTTTTATTGAAACTGCTTGTAAAACCTGACCTACGTACAAAAACTGCTCAAAGTCTTCAGGAATTATGTAATATTTTTCCATATAGCTTTTAATTCGCATGTTCCCTATCCCGCTACGTTGATGCGCAGCCATCACTTCTAATTCAATATCCCAATCCGGTTCAATGGTATATTGTTTTACAGTTCTAAATTCAGGAAATGACTGGAAACCGTATTCACTCATAAAACGGCCTAAATATTTTTGAAACTCACTGAAGGGATGCTGCCCGTGCCAAACACCCCAGTAGTGGATATCACCTGAAGTACTCATGTAATGAGACAGTTTTCCCATTCCGGCCGACGGGGAGGAATGCCAGTAAAACAGATCATTAGAGAATTCTTTAACCACTTCAGGCAGGATCTCATGGAATATCTTTTCATAATTTGCCCAGATCTCTTTTCTCTGTTCCTCATTATAGCGTTGTTTCCATCCCCATCCCCAATTCTCCTCATACTCGGCCCAGGCAGTTTCGATCTCATTATTACCGCACCAAAGAACAATCGACGGATGATTTCTCAGGCGTTTTACATTGTCGATTGCTTCCTGTTTTACATTTTCAAAGAAATCATTGCCTCCGGGATACATGCTGCATGCAAACATAAAATCCTGCCAGATCATGATTCCATACTTGTCACACAAGTCGTAGAAAATATCATTCTCATATATTCCACCACCCCAGACCCTCAACATATTCATGTTTGCCTCGGCTGCCGATTTTACGATATTTTCATATTTATCAGGAGTTACTCTGGGAAGGAAGACATCGTTGGGAATATAATTAGCGCCTTTTGAGAAAACCGGTCTTCCATTCAATTCAATATAAAAGCTCTTTCCTTTTCCATCAGTATCCGGTTCTTGTATGAGCTTGGCAGTTCTTATTCCTATCTTTGTTTTGCTTTCATCAAGAAGTCTTTCCGAATCATATACTTTCCCTGTAATATTATAAAGACCCTGTTCACCCAAACCTGCTGACCACCAAAGCTTAGGGTTTAGAATTTTAAAATCAACCTTTGAAATGCTCGTCCCTTTGGTAACTTCGATGATTCTTTCAGCAAATATTTTACCTTCAACAGCAATCGCCAATCTAAGCTCCTGATTTTCGTCGCTTGATATTTCAAATTCAGCGATCATTTTCGCTGACATATCGGAAACCTCATTCTGGACGATATAAAGATTTTCAATTCTTGTTTTATTCCATGCCTTAAGAAATACCGGCCGCCATATTCCTGATGTCACCAATCGTGGCCCCCAGTCCCAGCCAAAGTGATAACCGGCTTTTCTGGTGAAAACACTTACTTTTTTATCGCTAAGTTCGCCGTTTTCCGACTGATCATTTACAGCAGGAAGCCCATAACCATTAGCTTCAAGTTTCTCGAGACCAATTGTTATTGGTGAAGTCAGATAAACGCGAAGAATGTTTTCACCTTTTCTCAGAAATTCTTTGCAATCGACCTTCCACTCCCTGAACATGTTATCAGCAGTAAGTATTTTCTGACCATTAAGGGAAATATCAGCATAAGTATCAAGTCCCATGAACTCAAGCGTAACATTATTTTTTGCCATTATACCGGAAGTAACATAAAAAGAAGTCTGGTATTCCCAGTCTGCTTTGTCGATCCATTGCTGATTCTTTTCGTTTAAACGATAGTAAGGATCTTCAATTTTCCCGTTGTTCAACAGATCGGTATGAACTGTTCCCGGAATGGTTGCGGGTAACCATTCAAATTTGTCTGCCTGTTTAAACTTCCAGTTCGAATTAATTTCAATACTGATTAATTCAGAATTTTGATCCTTTTTCTTTACTGAACATGAGAAAATTACTGTTACAGCAAGCAATAATACTATTACTCTCATCATAATTGACATTTTTTAGAAATCACTAAAAGAGCGCCTCTATAAAGATAAAAAAAATATTAGATTACAGGTTCAATGGAAGTAGAAATTTACGTCCGGCAGTGTAGTACTTCACAATTTCAGTACCCTTTCTACAAACTACTGGAATATATTCCAAGCGGTTCGTTTTTGAGTTTTGAAATGATTTCAAAACCTAACTAAATTGAATTATTACAACTTACCCTGGAGGAGTAGAACTTTGAAAAACCACCGGTGTTCCATAGAAATGCATATGGCAGTGTTTTCTTCATAAAAAAGGTTGTAACAAAAAAAATAAAAAAACTATTATCTTTATTGTGAAGAAATACACTGCAGGCGGGCGGTAGTCAGGATGGCTCAACGTAATTTGTGAATGGATTAGTAGTGTAGAACGGCTTTACAAGCCGTAAGCGACTCGGAGAGTCGCACTACATTAAAACAGCTTTTCAAGCTGCAATCGATCCGGAGCATCGAAATTGGGTTATTGGTAATTAAAGATTTGGAGTGGAAGTAAACGAAATTATTCCCAGCCCGAACGTACCGTTCGGTACGGGCGGGCATCAAGACAAATAATACCCAATGCCAGCTAAGAAAATTCATTTTGTAAAGAAAGGATAATAATCTTACTTACTGTAAATCAAAAACAATTTCAATTTTAGTCATTTTTTAATTTGATAATCAATGAGAACACTGATCATATTGCTATGTTTATTCTCCATTTCAATGTTTGGACAAGAAAGGGAAAATATTGAAAGCACACTTGAGGTGCTTAATATACATACAGGTAACAGAGAAATTATTTATAGAGAGAAACGCCACTTCGAAGCTCCTAATTGGTCCGGGAACGGAAAATTTTTCCTTGTAAATAGCAATGGGAGGTTATATAAGATATATAGAGGAAAAGGAGTAATGGAAGAAATTTTTACTGATTTTGCTCAACAATGTAATAATGATCATGGGATCTCTCCCGACGGAAAGCAGTTAGTGATCAGTCATCACCATCAAGAACCTAATGCTAATCGCGGATCAAGTACCTCAACCATCTACATTTTACCAATCACAGGGGGAACACCCAGGAAAATCACTGATAAAACACCATCTTATTGGCATGGGTGGTCGCCAGATGGAAAGACACTGGTTTATGTCGGAGAGCGGGAAAGAGAATTTGATATCTATTCTATATCGGTAAATGGGGGAAAGGAAACCCGTTTAACTTATACGGATGGATTAGATGATGGTCCTGAATACTCGCCTGATGGGAAATATATTTATTATAACTCATATCGCTCAGGCCGTATGCAAATTTGGCGAATGAATGAAGATGGTAGTGATCCTTTTCAACTCACTGACGACGGATACGCTAATTGGTTTCCTCATCCATCGCCTGATGGGAAATATATCGTATTCCTGAGTTATATAAACGATCAAAAACAAAGCCATCCTTTCGGGAAAGATGTAAAATTGAGACTTATGGATTTAAATACCCGGGAAATAAGAGATCTGACAAATATTTTTTTTGGAGGACAAGGCACGATTAATGTTCCCTCATGGTCTCCTGATAGTCAGGAGCTTGCATTTGTGAGTTTTAAACTGTTGTAAAATTATTATCGAAAATTTAAACCCTTGCTTGTTGAAAAGATTAATGTTTATCATGTAACCTGAAGGGAAATCAAAAAGCTTCTTCTTTCTACTTAATTGATAACAAAATTTCAATTTTAAAAAAAGGTTCGTTCGCTCAAGGACTAAACCGGCTAAAGGAAAAAGTTATTGCAGCTACAGCAACGCTGTTTTTGAATTAATTGTTTTACTAAAATGTATATAAAATGAAAAAATTCCTGAAAATTCTGTTTTACCTGTTCCTTGGATTACTTAGCCTGATAGTGGTTCTCGTTCTTGTTTACAATCTCTATTTTGGCATCTTAAATTCCAGTGCGAAATCCAAATTAGCCGAAAAATCGAAATTAGAGGTGGACGGATTAAGTTTCCGGGACCTGAATAACAACGGCAAGCTGGATGTATACGAAGACTCCCGGCAGCCGGTGGATGTCAGGGTAGAAGATCTGTTGGCACAAATGACCCTTGAACAAAAGGCAGGCCAAATGTGGCACCCGCCAATCGGTGTCGGGCAGAACGGGGAAGTGCTCAAAAAACCAGGATTCAAATCGATGAATCCCAGTTCAACATATGATGTATTGATCAAAAAAAAGATTCGTCATTTTAATCTGTTTGTAGTTCCAAAATCCCGTCAACTGGCTGAATGGTATAACGAAATACAAAAAATTGCCGAACAAGACCAGTTAGGCATACCGGTTACCATTAGTTCCGATCCGCGGCATGGTATCATTAATTTTATGGGCTCTGATTTCCTGGATAGTGACTTTTCAAAATGGCCGGAACCGATTGGATTAGCAGCCATCGGGGATTCGATGCTTACCGTTACTTTCGGACGGATCGCCAACGAAGAATATCGTTCTGTAGGTATCCGGACAGCCCTACACCCGATGGCCGACCTTGCTACCGAACCCCGCTGGGCCAGAATCAACGGTACTTTTGGGGAAAATGCCAATTTATCCGCAAAAATAACTGCCGCCTATATCTACGGGTTCCAGGGTGACACCCTCGGACCTTCGAGTGTGGCCTGTATGACCAAGCACTGGCCGGGCGGCGGACCGCAAGCTGACGGTGAAGATGCCCACTTTCACTATGGCAGCAACCAGGCCTACCCTGGTAATAATTTCAAATACCATTTGATACCATTTGAGGCAGCTTTCCAGGCCGGCACAGCTATGATCATGCCTTATTACGGTGTGGCCGTAGGACAAACCAACGAAGATGTGGGAATGAGCTTCAATAAAGAGATCATCACCGGCCTGCTGAGAAAGCAATATAAGTATAATGGGGTTGTTTGTACCGACTGGGGGATCGTTGAAGGATTCTCCTTTCTTGGTTTTGAAATCGTGGAAGCGAAAAACTGGGGCGTACAAGACCTGACCGTGAAGGAAAGAATCAAAAAAGTGATCGATGCAGGTATAGACCAGTTCGGTGGCAATGTCAATATTAAAGAACTTATTGAGCTGATTAAGGAAGGACAGATAAGCGAATCCCGGATAGACGAATCAATTCGCCGACTATTAAAGGCAAAATTTGTAATGGGATTATTCGATAATCCTTATGTTGACCCGGACATGGCGGAGAAAACCGTTGGAAAAAAAGAATTTATGGAACAGGGCAAACTGGCCCAGCGCCGATCGATCGTTCTGCTTAAAAACAAGATAAATCCTGACAGTTCGATGGTATTACCGCTCGATCATAGTGTGAAGATTTACGTGGAAAATATCAACAAATCGGTAGCTGAAAATTATGCAACAGTTGTCGACAGTCTGGATGATGCTGACTTTGCTATTCTCCGCCTGCAGACCCCATGGGAACCCAGGCATGGCGATTTCGTTGAAAGATTCTTCCATCAGGGTGATCTCGATTTCAAGGAACCTGAACGTAGCCGGATCCAGGCGATTTTGCAGGAAAAACCAACCGTTGTATGCATGTACATGGACCGGCCGGCAGTAATTCCTGAAATTGCGGATGCTTCTGTAGGCTTGCTGGCCGAATTCGGTGCTTACGACGATGCAGTACTGGATATTATCTTTGGGAATTTCAATCCCGGTGCCAAATTGCCTTTCGAGCTGCCCTCTTCTATGGAAGCTGTCAAAGCACAGTATGAAGATGTGTCTTACGATTCGAAAAATCCGCTTTTCCCCTTTGGGCATGGTTTACGTTATGAAGTGATAAAATAAAATTATGAAGTGTTTAGGAATAACCTTTTTAACGCTTCTTCTCACGTGTAATATTACCTTGGGACAAAAGAATGAAGAAAAGTTACGCGTACTGGTTCTTACCGACATCGAAAATGAACCGGATGATGCACAATCTTTAGTGCGCTTTCTGACTTATGCTAACCACTGGGACATAGAAGGCATAGTTGCAACTACTTCATGCTGGCAAAGAGATAAAATTGCCGATTGGCGTATTCATGAAATTGTTGATGCTTATGGTAAAGTAAAAGACAACCTGATGAAGCATGAACAAGGTTATCCAACCCATGTTTATCTCAAAGAAAGGATAAAAAAAGGTTATACTGATTTCGGAATGAATGCTGTTGGTAAAGGAAAAGATTCGGAAGGATCTGACTGGATCATAAAAGTAGTTGATGAGGACGATCCACGACCAGTTTGGATTCCCATTTGGGGAGGTGCCAATTGCCTGGCCCAGGCATTGTGGAAAGTAAACGAAACCCGCTCTCCTGCCAAAGTAAAGAAATTTGTACAAAAATTGCGGGTTTACACTATATCAGACCAGGATGATACAGGTCCCTGGATGCGAAAAACCTTTCCTGAACTGTTCTACATTGTGAGCCCCGGATATGAAGAGAATGGAGGTGGTGGTTACCAATATGCTACCTGGGTAGGTATTTCAGGAGACAAATTTCATGGCCGTTTTCAGGGTGCTGATTTTACCCTGGTAGACAATCCCTGGTTAGATGAGAATATCCGGAAAAGCCATGGACCGCTCGGTGCGGAACACCCCTGGACGAAATACCTTATGGAAGGAGATACACCTTCGTTCTTGTTTTTGATAAACAATGGATTGAGCGATCCGGAGCATCCGGATTACGGAAGCTGGGGAGGTAGGTATGAACTTTATATTCCGGATACAAAAAAATGGTTTTACGAACCTGAAACACGACCGATCTGGACCGATGCAGTAGATGAAGTTTATAGCCCGGTTACAGAACAAAATCATACCAGCAATCACGCAACAATCTGGCGTTGGCGCGAGGCTTATCAGCACGACTTTGCTGCCCGTATGGACTGGTGTGTAAAAGATTATGATGAAGCCAATCATCCGCCTGCCCCTAAACTGGATCATCCTGAATATTTAACTGTTTATGAAGGAGACAGAGTTGAAATTAGTGCCATAGGGTCAACTGACCCTGACCAGGATCAATTATTTTTTGAATGGATGCACTACCGTGAAGTCGGAAGTTATAAGGGGTGGTTACAGATTAATAATGCAAAAAATATTAAGGCAAGCTTTACTGCACCAGGAGTTTCTTATCCTCAAACTGCACATATAATTTTAAAAGTTACTGATAATGGAGAACCATCCTTAACACGGTATGAGAGATTAATAATTGAAATTTTACCAAAACACAATAAGTGATGGTTTGAAATTATTACAAAGAACAAAAATCAATGTTTAAAAGTAGTTGGAAAACCGGAATCTATATTATATGTAGTTTGGGCTTTTGTTTTGTGTTATTATTGGGCTGCAAGACCAAAGAGGACAAAACTCACTTGCAGGATCGGATTATTGGTGTAAAAATTTATGACCATCAAGGGGAACTTTCACCATTGTTTAGCCAGTGGAAGGAGCTGGGAATTAACACTATATTTTCAAGTATTTCAATGTATTCAAATCATGAATTCAGGACATTGGCAAAAAAGAACAATATTACCACTTTTATCATCATCCCCATCTTTTTTGATCCTGAAGCGCTCCGGGGAAATCCCAATCTATATTCAATCACAAATCAAGGTAAGAAGGCTAAGGATGATTGGGTCACTTTTGTGTGCCCCTCACGTGAGAAATTTCGTAAACAAAAAATTGAATCTGTTAAGAAGCTAATCCGTGACCTCGATCCTGATGGCTTAAGCATTGATTTTATCCGATATTTCGTATTTTGGGAAAAAGTTTATCCCGAAACAAACTTTGATTCCATACAAAATACTTGCTTCGATTCAGTTTGCCTGAATAGTTTCCAGAAGAAAACCAAGACGACTATCCCTGATTCAACCACAACCCCAGATGAAATTGCTGATTGGATAAAATCCAATCACTTCACTGAGTGGACACAATGGAAATGCGAACTTATCACGAGTATGATTCGTGATATCACTCAAGAAGCAAGAATACTCAAACCCGAAATTGCAATCAATGTCCACATCGTTCCCTGGCGTCAATACGATTTCACTGGCGCCATTAAGTCTGTGGTCGGCCAGGACGTTTCCGAAATAGCAAAATATGTCGATTATTTGTCACCGATGACCTATGCTCACATGGTGAAAAGAGAACCTTCCTGGGTAAACTCAGTTGTACAAGACATTTATCAACAGACTGAAAGTAAGATTATTCCAAGTATTCAAGTAAAAGAAGCCTATTTGGGGGACACACTATTCATCGAAGAGTTTAAAGAATCTCTCACAGAGGCATTAAAACCTCCATCCCATGGCGTTATCTTCTGGGCATGGGAGATGTTGGAGCAATATCCTCAAAAAAAGGATGTAATACAGGCTATCTGTAAATAGAAAAGATAGAACGTTATAAGTTATATGTTAACTGTTATAGGTTAAACTGCTTATAACTTTTAACCTATAACACATAACAAAAAAGAGACTCTTTAAAAATGAGTAGTTAAAATTTCAGTAATATCATCTTCTTTATATCCTCAAAATACCCGGTTCTCAATCTGTAGAAGTATATACCAGCAGGTAAATCGTCAGCGTTAAATTCTATGATATGATAACCGGCAGGTTTTCTTGAATTTAACAGTTCGATAACTTTTTGTCCGTTGATATTGAATAATTCAATTTTTACCCGGGAATCAAAATGCAAATCAAATCCGATTTTTGTAGTTGAGGTAAATGGGT
>JAHLWT010000133.1 GCA_019057775.1 Promethearchaeota archaeon | reverse complement strand
TGACATAATTACATGGCCAGCGGGTACATTAGGCATAGAATCTCGTAACACCGCGTTGATGACAAATGCTATAGATTTTGCACTTGACGATTTCTTTACTCCTGTTGATTATGATGATGTCATGGTAAATCCTCGAATCAATTACATTGAACGCCCCACAAGTGATTATGTTACAGCAATCACTTTAAATTGTATTGATGAAACGTGGTGGGATCAATCGTGGGGACAAATCAACTGGAGCACTACTTACCTATCAGCTTATCCTTCAGGGAATACACCAGATGGAGTACCTCGGGCACTCCGTAAAGCGATGTCTTATGCATTCGATTATGATACCTATATTAATGTCGGTTTAAATGGACGTGCGGTACGTGCAAGTGCATTAGGTGTTACCAATATATATTATGATGATACTGTACCTATCGCATATCATAATGTCACTATAGCACGAGAGACTTTATTAAATGATCCATATTTCGGACCAATTTGCGCAGCTCAGGGCCTAACAGCGAGTAGTACTGATTCTGATTGGCAGGATGTTGCAAATGGCGTAGGTGGAGCAATACCAATATGGTCACTTGAATTTTATTGGGATGATAATTTTGAAACACTGAAAAATGTGTTTCAAACTTCTCTTGAAGACATTGGAATTACACTAGCAGACGAAACAGGAGCGACCGGATATAAACTTTCGACCACTATATGGACAGAATGTCAGGCTTATTGGCTTACAGGATTCCCTGTATTTTCAGCTGACGCATGGCCTCTTGATTGGCATATTCCTTATAATATTCCTGAAGGGTGGATAGATGCATACTATGCAGACCCAGATGATGGAAGATGGCGACCACCATATTATGATTTTAGTGAAAAGTATGTATTGGCCAGACTTCAATTTAGCTTTCACGTATGCCACAGAAACTGATCAATGGGTACATGAAATGTATCTGACAAATGATACTACAAGAAGGGATGTAATGAATAAGATCGCTAATTGGTCTCAAAATTATCAATATCCTTGGATTTTTATCTCACAAGGTAAACGAGGTGTTGTACTTTGGGATGATTGGCAGATTAATCTTAACAGAGGAATTCTATATGAATACTTCCGTCTTAATCCTCTCCCTTTAGGTGATTTTTATTTGAATAATGATGGGGATGAACCAGATACTGACGGTGCTTTTAATCTAACGTGGACAGCATCTACTAACGCGAATGATTATTCAATCTACAGTTATCAAAGCTATATTACACACATTAATGATAGTCTTACTCTCTTAGTAAACCAAAGTGCGATATCTCCATTCTCAGTTTCAGGGCTATTAAATGGAACATATTATTATATGGTTGTTGCTCACAATGAATTTGGGGTTAAATTATCAAATTGTACTTCTGTTACTGTAGCTATTCCTCCAAACAGATCACCATCTGCTTTTTCTTTATCCAGCAATGCAGATACTCCAGATACGGATGGCTCTTTTCATCTAACATGGACTACATCTACTAACGCGGATAATTATTCAATATACATATCCAATCAATTTATTTCTGAAATCGATTCTAACTCTACTTTAATTGCTCAGGTCTTTATTTCACCCTACTTAATACAAGAGTTAGGAAGTGGAGCATATTATTACATTATCGTAGCTCGCAATACATATGGTGAAACTTTATCAAATTGTATCATAATCTATGTAGAAATAAGCGAACTAGAGGAAATTCTGGGATATGATGCACTTTCATTAATATTTATGGTGACGGTAATTTCAGCTTTAATTGTAAGAAAGATGAGGGCAAGTTCTAAATATAGAAAATCTTAATATCTTTTTCTTTTAATATTTAACTTTTTTTCACATAAAATGAATTTAAACGGGGAAGGAATTTCTTTAAAATCTTTGTATCAATTTGTAACTTATTAAATCATTAATAATGGAACTTATAGGTTTTAATCTAGGTAAAGGGATTGTTCAAGCGAAAGGTTAATATTACAAGGATTAAGAAAACCCAAAAATCAGAGTTACAGGATATCGTCCTTATCGAAAGCCCCGTCGATATTTATGTAAATTCTGAAGCTTTAGTAAACATCATTTGTTTACCTCTTGATTTGAAAGAATTATCTGTAGGTTTCCTCTTTTCGATTGGTATAATTAATTCTATAAATGATATTAAAGAGATCGAAATAGATGAGCTAGAAAGTGCAATTCACATTACTCTAATTGATGATATTGATTTTAATATAAAATCTCTTGAATTAAATCCAGTTAGTAGAGTAGTAGATACTACATGTGGTATCTCTTCTCCTTGGAGAAATATAATCAAAAAAACATTCGAAGAAGATAATGTAAAAGAGGCATTGAAAGAAAGAGACAGCGTTAGAATAAAGACAGAAATGATTTTTAAGGCATTAAAAAATATGCAGCTCAATACTCCATTATATCGTGAGACTGGAGGATGTCATGGAGCAGCAATTTTTGATTTTAAAGGGAATTTACTAAGTGTAAAAGAAGATATAGGGAGACATAATGCTATTGACAAAGTCATTGGAGATATACTTATAAGAGAACTCAATTTTGAAAATGTATTCTTGACCACATCTGGAAGACTGACAGGAGATTCAGTTTTAAAAGCTGTAAGGGCAAAAATTCCGATTCTTGTTTCATTTTCAGCAGCTATAGAATCGGGCATTAGGTTAGCATTTGGATATGGTATTACTTTAATTGGCTTTGCCAGGGGAGGAAGAATGAATATCTATACTCACCCAGATAGAATTTTTTTATAATTTCAAAAACTTTTACGTTTAAAACAAATTTAAAAATTAAATCTCTTATAATGAAAATAATTAATAAAAAAGTTTAGAGATAGGAAAATGGAACATAAAAAATGGGTATTCTTATCAATAATAGGGGGCGCTTTAATGATCACCAGCTCTATAATAGGGAGCGTTGGGTTTTATGGTAGACTGTTAGAGATAGCCTCTGGATACGTCGGTCCTAAAACACAAAGAGCCTTAGAAATTATATTACTTGTATTTAGTTACATTGCTGCTGGAGGAGGTATATCAGTTATTGTAGGGTCATTTATTGCTGGATATAGTTCAAATTTTGCAGGGAGATTAATAATCGGAATTGGTTTAGGAACTGGTCTTTTTAGCCTTATTATTCTGTTAATTACAAGTATTTATGGTGGGGCATCGATTGATGACTTACCTACAATATTGATTACAACCTTTAATGGAGGATACGGACTCGCTGGGGTTTTGATTTCAATATTCGCCAGAATGAGATTAAAGGATTAGAAACAGAATTTTAAGGTGGATATTCAATTAAATTTTCTTTTTTATATGCTTTTTAAGCTCAGAGTAATTTTAGTCTAGATTTAGAGAAAGAAGATTTTTAAGAAATTTAATATTTACAAATACAAATTATTGTTATTAATAAATATTAAAAGATGATTTAAAATGGCTAAAGCAGACGAGTACAAGATGTTCATGGGTTGTGTCATTGGAAATAGGATTCCTTTCATTGAAGCATCAGCCAGAAAAGTTTTTGATAAGCTCGGAATAAACACTTCTGATGCTGCATTTGCTTGTTGTCCTGATCCCGTTGGATTCAACTCAACTGATCATAAAAGTTGGTTAGCTATGGCTGCTCGAAATCTAACTATTGCTGAAGATGAAGGAAAAGATATTATTTCATTATGTAACGGTTGCTTTCAGACACTTAAGCTTGTCAACCAACAATTAAAACACGATGATCACGAAAAAGATAAGATAAACGAGATATTAAAAACAATTGGAAGAGAATTTAAAGGAACTATTAATGTCAAACATTTTGTAGAAATCTTACATGAATACATAGAAAAAATTAAAGAATATGTTGTTAAGGACTTATCCGGATTAAAAATAGCATGCCATACTGGTTGTCACTACAATAGACCATCTGAAATAGTACAAACAGATGATCCAATGAAACCCGTTAAATTAAGAGAAATTGTGGCCGCTGCTGGAGCAATCCCCGTAGATTACGCAGAAGAAGTGTTATGTTGTGGCAATGGAGTAAACAATACAGCTGAAGAACCAGCAATGCAAATTTTATCAAATAAATTAGATAGTCTATTAAAGGCAGGAGCAGATGCAATAGTTCTCAATTGCCCTGCGTGCTACCAACAATTTGATAATAATCAAAAAAAGGCGGAAAAATTATCAGGAAAAACGTATGGTGTCCCTATTCTATATGTGACTGAATTATTAGCACTTGCGTTTGGAGAAGACCCTGATAGTTTAGGACTAAAGTTCCATCGAAACAGATTAACAGGCTTTTTAGAGAAACATGGCTTCAAGTAAAATATGATTTCTCTTCTTTATTTTATTAAATTAATCCCATCCCTTTAAAAAATAAAAGGATAAAAGAATTTTTTATTTCTATCCTTTTTTCAGGAATATTTATTTTAATTAAAGATAAAGATGTATTGTTATGATTAAGGCGTTAAGAACACCAGAAGAAAATTTTAAAAATCTTTATAACTTTCCTTTTGAGCCAAAATATATCGAAAATCTTCATGGATATGAAGGATTACGGATACATTATATCGATGAAGGTCCAGTAGATTCGAATGTTGTTTTTTTGTGCTTACACGGTCAGCCAACATGGAGTTATCTTTATCGAAAGATGATTCCTGTCTTTACTTCAGCAGGTTATAGAGCAGTTGCTCCAGATTTTTTTGGATTTGGACGATCTGATAAACCAATAGAAGATGAAATATACACTTTTGAATTCCATCGCAACTTCTTAATTGAATTTATTAAACGATTAGATTTAAAGAATATAGCACTTGTGTGCCAAGATTGGGGGGGAATTCTCGGACTTACGTTACCAATGGATATGCCAAATAGATTTACACATTTAATTTTAATGAATACCACTTTAGGCACAGGGGAAGGTGTACCATCACCAGGATTCAGAACATTTCGAGATTGGGTAAAAAAAACTCCTGATATGGATGTGGGGCGCTTAATGTTAAGAGGGACGCCACTCTTAACACCAGAAGAAATTGCTGCATATGATGCTCCCTTTCCTGATATAAAGTATAAAGCAGGTGTACGACGTTTTCCTCAACTCGTACCGACCACATACGACGCTCCAGGTGCGGAAATTTCAAGAAAGGCTAAAGATTGGTTTCAAAAGGAATGGAATGGCGAATCATTTATGGCTATTGGCATGCAAGACCCCGTACTTGGTCCATCAGTAATGCGACAATTAAAAAAAATGATTCCAAGATGCCCATCACCTTTAAGAATTAAAGAAGCAGGTCATTTTGTCCAGGAATGGGGAGATTTAGTGGCTAAAAAAGCACTTGAACATTTTAATCTAATCTAAATTAATTTTCCAAAAAGATTAAATCCTTCAACTCTATTTATTTTTATTTTTACAAAATTCCCAAAACTACTGCTATAATCTTCGATGAACACATTTTTATAAGCAAGATTTCTCCCAAATGCTTGATTAGGCTTTTGTCCTTCATGTAATACTATTATTTCTCCTTCCCAATCTTGCCAATCATCGTTAATATGTTCAAGAGCATTCCTAAAAACTTTTGAAAGTCTCATTGATCTTTCTTTAATGGTTCTACTTTCTATTTGTTCCATTTGTTTTGCCTTTGTTCCTGGTCTTGGGGTGAATTTGGAAATATTTAGAATTTCTGGTTTTAACCACTTTATAAAATTAATAGTTCTATAGAAATCATACTCAGTTTCACCCGGAAACCCACATATTATATCGGTAGAGATAGTGAGGCTTGGAAATGTAATTCTTAGCAATTCCAGCTTATCAATAATATCTGAGATTAGATATTTTCTTTGCATATTTTGTAAAACATTATTGCTTCCAGATTGGATAGGGATATGAAGAAATTGATAAACCTTTTCTAGCTTGAAAATTGAAATCAACTGGTCAAAATTATCAATTAAGAATAAAGGATTTATCATCCCGATTCTTAAAAAGAATTTATATTCTAAATTAACGATCTGTTCTACCAAGTTGAATAGATTTGTCTCTAGGTATTCATAAATGCCGCAATCCTGAGAAGTCAGGTACAACTGCTTGATTCCTTGTTTTAATTGGTGCTTTACATTTTTAACAATGTGTTTAGGATCATAACATATGAGCTTTCCTCTTGCGTTTTTAACACAGCAATATGTACAAGAGCCTTTACATCCTTCCGAGATAGGGATTATTCCTGTTATTTTTCCAGGAGCATGATTAATATAAAATCGAGCTTTGTCTATTGATGTTTTCGATTTAAGGATGAGATTATTATCCCCTTGTTTTAATTTCTTAAAGATTTCTGGTAAATCTTCAACGTAATCTAAATCTATAATAGCTGCAAATGAAGGTATTATATCTTTTATAATTCCAATATAATTTGGTGCGATATGAGGTAAACATCCAGCAATTAATATGTGTTTATTTTGATCTTTATGAAATTTTTCATACAATACTTTTAAACGGGCCTTTATTTTATTCTCTGTTTGTTCTTTTACAGCACAAGTATTTATTATTATGAACTGAGCCTTCTCTAAAGTTGTAATAGTATAATTTGAGTCTTTTAGGATATTTGAGATTATATAAGAATCTGCTTTATTGGAAGTGCATCCGTAAGTCTCAATATAAAAAGAATTCTCTAACAATATAGGTTCAAATAAAAAAATATAATAATTTATAAAAGAACTTGCTTATTACAGAATAAAAAACTAATAATAAATTGGGTAAACATGTCAAAAAAATTAAAATATGCATATTGCAAACTCTGTAAACATGAAGTAGAAGATCCTAGCAGAAGGCCTCTTACTACAATTCAAAAAATTGTATGGATCATAGCAATTGTGGGCACAATAGGGATTGGTGCTATTGTTTATGCTTTATATCTGCCCAGTAGACCAAAAAGTTTTTGTCCTGATTGTCATGGTAAACTGGAGTATTCCGATAAGCCATTTGAGAAACCAAAAAAGAGAGAAGACATGACACCCAGAGAAAGAGTACTTGATAAAGCCGGTATTGAAGAAGAAACTGAGAAAAAGAAACAACAAGCAAAAAAGAAAGCTGATGCGAAAAAAAAGAAAGAAGAAAAGGAGGAAAAGAAAAGATTCTGTAGCTTTTGTGGTGAAGAGTTAGATGAAGATTATGCGACATGCCCTTTCTGTCAAGCTGCACTAAAATCCTAATTCTTTTTAAATATCAAATTACTAACATAATAAAATAAATAAGAGTATGACTAATTATTATTTAATTTCAATATTAAATACAATTTTAAAATATTAATTTTAAGGATGAAAGAAAAATGCCAAGAGCAGCAAGAAAATCTATTGATAGGGACCCTGATCCTTTAGATGCATATAGTACTTGGGATATTCGTATTGCCAAGCTTGTTTATTACGGTTTTATATTAGGCACGATTATTCTCGTGCTCGGGATTTGGGCATTAATTCTGAGTTATTTATTTGATAAAGGTGCTTGGAATGTTTTTGTAGGCTTAGGTTTCGGATTCCAAGTAGCGATAATTGCAGGAGCAGTTACTGGACATTTATTCTTACTTGTTCTTTTCTATACTTTATTCCGTGGTGGTATGGTTAAGCTATGTAAAGTACTGTTTAAAGATCGCCTCGTAGCGAAAAAGTGGGAAGATTTCTATGGACTTAGGCTACTGGTGGGTATAGCATTACTTGGATTATATATTACTCTGGTTTCTCTTCTATTAGGATTTCTCCCACAAGTAATCTTCAAGAATATTTGGGATCTTTGGTTATGGATGGTAGATAGATTTGGAGTAGGAGAATGGATTTTATATATAGGCGGAGTAATATTCCTTATTGTCGGTATTGCATTTGTTGGTCTTATCCTTTGGAATAAGGGTGTATTTTGGGTATTAAGCCATGTAAAAACCATTGAAGAAGAGATAGAAGTTGAGGAACAGATTAAAAAGGAAGCTCTAAAAGAAGCTGATGAAAGAACATTACAATCAATTTTCAAGAAAGAAACTGGTCAAAAACCAATACACCGAGGGAAAGAAACCAGAAGCTATACTGAGTGGAAGAAAAAACAACATTTAGGATAAATTAAGATCTAAATTTTATTTTTTATCATTTTCTTTTTTTTAAAACGTTATAAAATCTTATAGTAAGGCAGTTTCGACTCTTCGCATAAAGAACTTTTCATCTTTTGAATATATTACTATTTAACAAATCGCTAATTAAAAAAAAGTCAAAAAAAATTAAAAATATAATAGAGCTTTTATTTTCTCATCATCCTTGGATTCTTGAAGAGATCTAATTCTTGTTTTGGTATTTTATAATCTGTAGTCGCAGTTATTTTCATCTTTTTATAAAGCCGCTTAATCATTTTCTCAGTTTCTTTCATAAAGTTGCAAATTATACCAAATAGAGTCATATAAACGACAAATGTTTTATCTTTTGCAAATGCTTCTTCGTAAATTTCTATTTCAAAATTCTTTTGTATTCGCTGCCCGTCGATTCTCGCAATCCTATCTTGACCTAGAAAAACGTTATAATTTCTTCCGGGCCCTATAACCCCTTTACACATAATCATTTGAAGTTTATCCCCTGATTGTTCTGGGAGGAGTGGAAATGTCCAACGTGTACCCCAAATTCTCCAACCACTTACAACTCGTGCCAAGGAAATTGTCCCTGGGATTTGCATGAAGAAAACTGGAGCAGGTCGTTTAACTTCATAACTCTGAACAAGGGAATGGGTAATACTAAGTTCAACTCCTCCCTTAAAATTACCTCCTTTTGGTTGCGCGTCAATTGATTCATCCATAATGGTGAAAAATCGACAGATTAATCGTTTCGGTTCACCAGGCTGCATTTCTTGTTCCCACTGGAGCTTGTTAAAGCCGATGATATACTTTTTCTTACCATCATATTCAATCACACCCTCAATATCGAAGTTCTTACTGAAGTAGCGTGTTTTTGCTTGATATTTAAGTTGCTGATGAATTCCAAGCTCTTCTGCATGCAATCTCGTTCTCCAAAAATTAACTTTTATCCTTTTATACACTTGCTTTCTAGGTTTTGGAGGAATTGGAGCTTCAGCTTTAGTTGTTTTCTTTTTCGTCGCTTTTTTTGTTGTAGCCTTTTTTTTCGTTTCTTCTGTAGTTTTTGTAGCTTTTTTTTTTACCATATTGAAATTCACATGTTTTAACTTTAATTTTATAATTTTAAAATTTCTTTTATTAAATTTAATTTCATTAGGATAATTAATAACCTTTATTCATTTTAAATTTGTTTAGCTAGGTTTTATATGAAATTGTGGAACTCATATTTTACCTTATTTAAAACGATACATAATTTAAATGTAAAATTTTATATTGATAATTAAGAAGATTTCTATGGAAACTAAATTTAACACCAAGCACTATGAGTTCGGAAGAAGAACCCACAGAAGTAGGATTTATATTTAAAAACGACAAAAAAGTTTAAATAAAGTGAAATGGTATTCACCATTCAATACCATTTTTTGGAAAATTAAACTTCCAAAATGCGCAAAAAATAACTTTACAATGAGGAATGGGATATAATATGATGTTAATTGAGCAAATATTCTTGGTAGGAATAAATGAAAAATCTAACAAGATTTCCTTTGATTATAAAGATTACTTGTTTTATGGAGCGATCATGATGGATTTAATTTTGCAAGAAAAGATTTCTGTTTCAGATAATACATTAAAAATAGAAATTCTTAACAAAGATTCGACTGATAATACAATTTTAGACAAAATGCTTAAGCTTATTGATATAAATAGCGAAGAAAATACTTTAATGAATGTTTGTTACGAATTTATGAAAAGATCAAACAAGTCTGAATTTAAAGAAGTCATAATTTCAAGTTTAGAAGCCTCAGAATTCATTAAGTATTTAGGTAAAAAGAGGTTTAAGAGGAGATTTCAGTTAATTAACCCAACACAAAGAGAAAATATAATAGGTGAGATCAATGCAGTACTTATTGATAACCAAAGACCTTCGAAAGAATTGATGTTTCTACTCAGTCTCTTAAGAATTGAATCTAATTTTAAAACAATAATTCCAAAAAAGTTGAGAAAAAAGGCTGAAAAAAGAATAAGAGAAGTAGTGAAACAAGAGTTTATTGGAAATGCTATTGAAGATTATATTGATGAAATGAAAGAAGAACTTGAGGAAGCTTTTGACGATATTCTTGATGATTTTTAAAAACAGAACTTCTAAATTGTTATTTAACGCTTTTCCTTCCAATAAAAATTTTAAAGTTCTTTTAAGACACTGAATGAATTTGTGAATAGATTTCATATAATAGATTAAAAAATAAGAATTATTTTTTAAAGTAATCTACAGGTAATTCACACGAGTCTGAATCACAGAATTTTTCCCCTATTGCTCTATCTTTTGTTTCATCTAAGTATAACGGTTTAGTATTTCGAGTTAATTCTTCATATTTCTCTTTTGTAATTTCCTCATAGGGCGCTTGCTTGTACCCATGCTCCTTAATAGGTAAGAAACTGACACTCTTTAATTTATCTTCATAACATTCAAGAACATGTTTAATTTGGTCAGCCTCATCTTGAGTAAATGTAATTGTTATGGATACTTGATTGTCTGACCAGTAATGCTGATACGCAGCAGCATTTTCAGCTTGTTCCCAGATACTCACATCGTTTTTTGAGCGCTCAAAATATTTCTCGTGAACGGGAAACTCGGCTACTACGGTATTAGGGGAATAAGAATCAGTTTCGATTTTATATCCTGCGTTTTTAATTGGCTCGATTAGATCTGAATTCATCGAAAGTCTTATTCTCCGAATATAATACTCAGAATGGGGGTAATGAATCCCAGGAGGTACACCTGGAAGTAAACTAACAGTCCCACTTGGCTTAACGGTAGTAATCTTAATACTCTTTGGTATACAAAGCCAACCGGAATATTGTTCATCTAACTCTTTGAGATAATTGTAGGCTTTATCACACCACTCCAAAATCTTTCTTCTTCCATGTTTAACAAACGCTTCTATTATACCAGTTTGTGAAATCCCCATCCTTCTGTTTTTAAGCATGACGGCATTTGTCTCTTGCCAATGGGTGTTCACTAAAGTAACTGATTTTGAATAGAGATATGCATATTTTAAGGTTTCTTGAAATTCCTCATAACTATCATGCCGAGATGGAAAGGACTCTACAAGGCAACATAATTCAAAGCTTTCGAGTGTCTGTTCTCCACAAGGATTGACTCCAGCAGCTTTTTTATCCTTATAATCTGGTTTATCTCCCATTCTTGAAAATTCCTTAGCATTTTCGAGCCAAACAACACCCGGTTCACCATTAACAGCAATCTGATTTGCGATAAAGGAATAATCTAGACCTTTTACAGCAAAAATACTATTATTACTTGCCCATCTATGGGAATATAACTTTTCTTGATCTTGTTTACAGGTAATAAAATCAAAATCTGTGGGATCTCCTAAGGCAATCTCAGCGCTACGTCTGACGTTACCTGCAACTACACATTTCCCGATAAGGTTCATAATATCTACAATATCGAGAGAAGTAATTTTCTGACCAACTCGAGAGCTTAAAATTCCTTGTACATCTTCAAGCATCTGTTTTAAAGGTCCTGATCCGGACGCTATTCCTCCAAATCCCCTAATGGGCGCCCCAGCAGGACGAATCAAGCTAAAGTCATATTTGGGTACTTGTTTTCCAAGAAAATAAGGTTCAAGGGATAATTTAAGGGCTTCAACCCATCCCTCCCTACTATCGGGGAGTTTGAACTCAAAATATCCTTCTTTAGGTTGTTGAATTGTAATTTTCCCAGCACCCTTAGTATCAAAACCAACTCCAACCCCCAACATAAGAGCATCCATCACGAATTCAAAAGCTTTTGAATATTTTAGATTTATATCTTCAGTTGAAGCGAATCCACAATTATTGAGGGACATAGAACCGTGACGAGCAATAAATTCGGTACCCATCATCCATAATCCCCGTCCTGGTGGTGAAAATTTAAAATTCCAGATTTTTTCAAACATTATTTGGGCAGAGCGCTGAGCTTTTGAGTCAGACCAGGGTAAACTGAGTTTCATACAATGCTCCTTCTGAATTGAATAACAACCTTCTACGACTCTCCGAATCGTTTCCCAAAACTCCTCTTTTCTATTTTCCGCTTCTATTACCCGTGCATAAGTCCTTTTATATGTAATATATCCAAGTGGACCCCAATCAGGCTGTTTGTTTTTAAATTTATTTAGGAAGTCGTCTTCAAGTTTAAATGAAATATTCTCCAAATTTATAGCTCGTGCAAAGAGATTTCTATACTTATGAAAACCCCGTTGCGTTAATTCAACACAAACTAGTTCTCTTATATAATTTGTAGTAATTTCCTTCATCCCAAGGCCAATAATTTTGCGAATGGTATCTTCTGCCACGTCTTCTGCGATATGCATATCGAGCCCTGTTTCTTTGTTAAGAATTTTTGCTATACTTGTTTCTTCAAAAAGTTTTTTTTCTCCCTTTGAATTGATAACATACCGGGGATATAAATCAGTCAACGAAAAAGAATTATCAGTCATCTTACTCATCACACGTTATATAAAATATAGATTTTGTGTTTTTATCGGTGAAATTGATTATTTAATAATTAAAATTGCCTTAACCTACCTATAAATTAATTATTTCTTCTCATATAAAAGTATTGTTGAATTTATATTAAGCTATTGATTAACCAAGCCAATTTAATTTACATTTATTCGATAAGTTTTACAGAAATTTGGAATTATGTTTGTAATGATCTAGCTGTGAAATGTTTTATTTTAAAATCGTCGCTATTTTGTCGTATTAATTGTTTGATATAATTATATTTTCATTTTAATTTAAACAAAAAATGTACATTGGTTTATTGATTTTCAACATTAAGCGCTTAAATAGCCATTCTAATAACATTCGGAAGTCATTAAGAAATTTAAAACGAATTCAACAACTTAAGTGAAGATCAATGACCATAATTTTACACTAACAGAGAGAAGTAAGGAAAGTTAAAAACACAGAATAGTAAATCTGATTATCCTTGTATATTGTACTTTATTGTTAAAAATCTATCAACATTAAAATTCGATTAAAGTTTTTATATGTAAATGCTCATCAAGATTATATTATACCTAAGGCAAAAGTTATGATTGACCTAACAATATTGGTAATCATTATAATTGCTGTAATAATGGGACTAACAGACTTTGCTGGTCATAGAATTTCGGGTTTAGCAGCAAGACATCGTGATTCTATTCTGAGTTTCAACGCAGGATTGCTCATTTCCCTATTATTTCTGATTTTAGTGCCCGGAGTTATTTCTATGGGAGTTCCTGAATTTTCATTTTTTTTCATGCTGGTTGGTTTTTTACTAATGCACCTTGCTGAGAAATACATATATAAACATACAATGAATAAGCAAGAACTATTAGAAGACCTAAAAGTAATACACATCATTGGATTTGGTTTAGATAATTTTTTGGTAGGATTCATTATTGCTTCATTACTCGAATTAGATTTAATCATAGTCATCGATTTATCATTTCCGTTATTTCTGCAGATGTTAACCTCCTCCATCTCCTTGGATTCAATAGATACTCGGTTAAACGAAAAGTATAGCAAATATAGCAAAATTATTCTTTCAGTTTTACCTCTATTGGGTGCTATTTTAGGAATTGTATTAGAATTTGAGCATTTGATAACAAATTATGTACTGGCATTTGTTTTAGGAATATTATTTTATATGATAATTCGAGACGTTCTTCCTCAAGGAGGAAAGGGAAAACCTGTTTTGTTTCTTTCCGGTAATTTAATTGTAATCTCCCTTTGGTTAATTCGAATTTTCATGTAATAAAACTTAAATTCTTAGAGAATTTGTTATTGAATTTGATTTATACACATTTCAGACGGTTATAAGTCTGAAGAAATTTATATATGGTTTCAATATTTAATAAAACAATTAGGAAACATCAGCTGTAAACTTTAAGTTTTAAACTTTTACAATATGTGAAAAATCGTGGAAACTAAAATTCTGGAGAAAAATGGAGAGAACTCTAAAACAGGGATTATTAAAGAAGAGATTAATATTCAGATACATTGGTATCTTCTTTTGTTTTTCATGATTTATTTTAGTTCTCTTTTGATCCCGGCTTGTATTTTTATGCTGTATATTATGTATTTTTATCTTCCTAATTTTCTAAATGAGATAAATTTTTTTGCGCTTTTCACAGAAGTAAATTCATTAATGGCATCAATGCTCATGCCATTTGTTATAATTATCTGTTATTTAATACACCTTTTTCTGGTTGCATTAGTTACTCGTTGGTTTTGGGGAATTACAGAGAAAAAATCACCCTCGAAATCAGGCATTATTCCGAGAAATATTCCCAGCAAAACATTAAATTATTATCACATCCGTAGTTTCATGATAAAGTATCCAAAAAATGCTTTTTCACGTGGTCCATTTCCCTGGTTATTAAAATGGATGTTTAATTTTACACGGACTAATAAAATAGGAAAAGGAACGGTTATAGAAGAACAAGTTGCTGGTGATCGATTTATAGAAATTGGAGAAAATTGTTACATTGGAACAAATCCTGGCATAGTCTCACATGCTGTAGAAGGGATTTTCGGAAATGTTTCTATAGCAAAAATAAAAATTGGTAATAATTTTACATCTGCGGGATACAATTGTTTTGGTCCTGGTCTAGAAACGGGTAATAATTCTTGGTGGTTGCCTGTGACGGGAGCAACAAAATATAATATTTTGAAAGGAAATAATTACTATTTTGGTACACCTGTAAGAAAAATTTTTAAGAGGAAATTGATGGATTACCTACAAATAACAGATGAGGATTTGAAAAAAGCAGAAGGGCTTAATGAAAAATTAAATCTTTCAAAAAAATCAAAAAAGAAGCCGAGTGAGGCAAAGTTAAATGAATGATATAATAGAAAAAAAAGGAATACATGCTCAAAAAATAGATTATACTATTAATTTTGTAACAACTAGTGCAATAAGTAGAATTGGCTATAAGTTCCTTGCTTTATATATCCCAATCTTATGGATTTCTATATACATAACAGCAGCAGTATTTTTCGATATATCACGATATATTCCATGGTATATAAATATGGTTTTGATGCCTGTATGGTTATTCATTTTATATTTTGTTTTTCTATTTGGCATAGCGATTTTTACAAGAGCTTTTCTTCTCATAATAAATATGATTCATAAACCTAAAGAAGGTGTCTTCAGAGCTGAAGAAGGTGATCAAGATTATGAATTTTGGCGATTAAGAGTAGAACTAAAAAAGCTCGTATTTTGGTTTATGAGTAATGGGCCAATTCCTTGGGTGGTTATGTGGGGATTTAAATGGATGGGTATTAATGTAGATTTCTCTAGTCATATGCACGATTCATGGATAGATGGAGAATTTATAGAATTTGGAAGAAATGTTACCGTTGGGCAGGGAGCTGTAGTAATGAGTTCAATGGTCATAGGAAAATATCTAATAATAAAAAAGGTTGTATTAGGAGACCATACCCTTGTAGGAGGGGTTTCACATATATCTCCCGGTACTAAATTGGGTAAAGAATCTGTCATTGGTGCCTTTACTACAACAGTTCCAAATCAATATATTGAACCAGGTTGGATATATTTTGGCCCTCAATTCGCAAGGAAACTAAAACCTAATAAATATGCAGAACAACGAAGGGATGTAATTATTAGAAAAGATGTAGATGAAGAAGTAAAATTTGAAGTTAAACAAGAAGTTAATATTGATGAAGATAAAAAGGAACTTCTAAACAACAATTCAGAGGATTAAGAATCATGTCAGTACCAGCAAGTTTAAATGTCGGGCCAAATACTACTCTTACTTTAGTAAAAAAGAGATATTTGATATTTTATGTGTTTTTGATATGGATTAGTATATTCTCAATTCAATTTGAATTTTGGTTCTTTTGGAAACTTTATGAACCAAGATTTATCCATTTCCTATTTTTTTTACCTCCGTTAATTCTTATAATGTACCTAACTTCAATAATTATTTCTTTAATTTTCGCTAAAATCTTCTTAATTATTGTCAATATTTTCCATAAGCCGAGAGAGGGTGTATTTCTTAGACATTCTTCAGATAAGGATTATAGATATTGGAGCTTAAGAAGCACGATAAAGAAATGGCCAATTTGGATATCTCATAAGTTTCCTTTTCCGTTTATGGATAATATATGCTTTAAAATGTTTGGTGTAAAAACTAAATATTCAAATTCTCTTTTTGAAGGGTGGGTTGATACAGAATTTATTGAATTTGGAAAAAATATCGTTATAGGGCAAGGCGCTATTGTTCAATCAGCAGTAATAGTCGGAAACCTTTTTATTATAAGAAAAACAATTATTGAAGATAATGTAGTAATTGGTATTCATAGTGTTCTCATGCCCGGAACACATATGAAAAAGAATTCTATTTTAGGAGGGCATTCTTTGACTACTGTAGGGCAAGAAATTGAAGAAAATTGGGTTTACCTGGGTGCACCGGCAAAAAAGTTCAAAAAGAACGTATTTTTTGAAGAGGGATTAGAAGATATAATTGAAAAACAATTAGAAAAGGAAATAGAATCACGAGAAAAATTTGAAGAATTATATACAATGAGAGTAGATAAACATACTGACAACGAATAAAATATAATTCGCTTCCATGCAATTTATTATAATCAAAAAGAAGATTTTTAAGGATGAGAAATACCTTCATGGAATAACGTGACTATTATGGTAGAATATAATGATGTTAAATTAGCCTACGAACGTATTAGGGGAATAATAAATAAAACTCCAATTATGACTTCCAGAACCCTTAATAATTTGTTAAAGGCCGAAATTTATCTTAAATGCGAAAATTTTCAAAGAGTTGGAGCATTTAAAATGCGTGGTGCTTATAACGCAATATCATTACTCTCAGAGGAACAAAAGAGTAAAGGAGTTATCGCACATTCAAGTGGAAATCATGCACAAGCAGTAGCTCTTTCTGCGAAATTATTAGGAATTAAAGCAACAATAGTCATGCCCGAAACTTCACAGCAAGTTAAGATAAATGCCACTAAACAAACGTATGGTGCTATTGTTGTCATGTGTGAAAATTCACTTGAAGCTCGACATAAAACAACTCAAAAATTAATAGATAAATATGGTTATACTTTGATCCATCCTTACGATAATGATAATGTAATTCTTGGAGCTGGAACTGCAGCTTATGAGTTGGTGACTGAAATAAATGATATAGACATGATTTTTGCTCCTGTAGGTGGTGGTGGTTTGCTAAGTGGAACGGCAATTGCTGCAAAAGGTTTTAGTTCAAATATTAAAGTATATGGTGTTGAACCCGAAAATGTCGACGACGCATATCGTTCACTAAAATCTGGTAAAATAGAAACCAATATAGAACCAAATTCCATTGCTGATGGATTATTGACAAGCTTAAGCAAGAAAACATTTGACATTATAAAGAATAACGTTGAGGAAATTATAACAGTATCTGAAGAGGAGATTTTGAATGCCATGCGATTCATATGGGAGCGAATGAAACTAGTCGTGGAGCCCTCAGGAGCCTGCTCTTTAGCAGGAGTGTTCTCCAAGAAAATTCCTGTAGAAAATCGTAAAGTTGGTGTTATAATTAGTGGTGGAAATATTGATATGACCGATTTTTTTAAGTTAATTGAGAAAAAAATAAAATAAACGAGTAGATTTGAAGAAATGAAGGTTGGATATATTCAAACTCATCCCACATTTGGAGAAAAAGAACGAAATTTTCAACAAATAGATGATTTAATTAATGATATTAAAGCGGATATAATTGTTTTACCAGAATTATTCGCTACTGGCTATACTTTTGTATCTAAGGAAGAAGTACAAGAATTAGCTGAAAATCAAAGTGGAGAGACTGCTAAGTTTCTGCAAAAAATCTCTCTGAAAACAGGAGCAATTGTTATTGGTGGATTTATTGAAAAAGAAGGATCAGAAGTTTACAATTCTTCAATTATAGTTCTGAAACATAAAGTAATTGGAACTTATAGAAAGATTCATCTATATTTTAAAGAAAAACTCTGGTTTTCTCCGGGAAATAAGGGTTTAGAAGTTTATAACGTGAATGGTATCAATATAGGAATAATGATCTGCTTTGATTGGATTTTCCCCGAAACAGCTCGAACCCTTTCCCTTCTGGGAGCAGATATCATCGCTCATCCCGCAAATTTAGTTCTTCCCTATTGCCAAAGAGCAATGGTTACACGATGTTTAGAAAATCGAGTATATGCCATAACCGCCAATAGGATAGGAAAAGAAAAAAGGGGTGAAGACAATTTTAAATTTACAGGTGCAAGCCAGATTACATCTTATGATGGAGAAGTTCTTTCATCAGCCCCAAAAGATGAAATTTCATTTGGATTTGTAGATATCGATATTGAAAAAGCAAGAAATAAAAAACTTAACGATTTTAATGATATCTTCAATGATAGAAGAACTAAATTTTATATAATAGATAAAGAGAAATAAGAAAGTTAGGGAAATGAAAGCCGCAGTCTTTGATGGGAAGCAGATCTCGATTCAAAATGTTCCTGTTCCAGTAATTAAGGATTCACAAGCATTAGTTCGAGTAAAAGCAGTAGGAATCTGTGGAACAGATTTAGCAATTATAAATGGTTTCTTACCAACCCCCACTCCAATTATACTTGGTCATGAATTAAGTGGTGAGGTTATCAAAGTAGGAAAAGAGGTTGATCCTGCTTGGTTAAATAAAAGGGTTACTTCCGAAATAAATAGTAATATAGATTTTGATTGTTATTATTGTAAAAAAGAGCTATTTACGCAATGCATATATCGAAAGGCAATAGGTATTGATATTAATGGTGCTCTAGCAGAATATATCGCTCTTGATTCCTATTTATTGCATAATATTCCTAGTTCCTTATCGTATGAGGAAGCAACGTTTATTGAACCACTTGCGGCAGCGTACCAGACATTTGAGACAATGCCATTGAATCAAAACGACAAGGTAATAGCGATTTTTGGTTTAGGTAAATTGGGTTTATTAATAACTCAAATAGCAATATCAAAAGGGTTAAAAGTAATTGTAATAGATGGATCTACTAAAAAACTCAATTTGGCTAAAAATTATGGATCAAATTATCAAATAAATAGATTAGATAGTCCAAATATCCCTGAAGAAATTAAGGATATTACAAATGGATTAGGGGCAGATATAGTTGTTGATGCAACTGGCAATCCTAATGCAATTAATGACGTAATATCATCTTGTAAGGCTCTTGGAAAAGTTCATATAAAAAGTACTCATGGACGTGCAGCCCCATTAGATTTAACCGATATTGTAGTAAGAGAATTAACAATATATAGTAGCAGATGTGGACCATTCAAAAAAGCAATTGAAGGTTTAATGTCAGATAATATAAATGTAGGAGATTTAATTTCCAAGAAATTTGGTTTGGATGATCTCAAGAATGCTTTTAATGCCTATGAGGAAGATAATGAACACATTAAATCTATCATTCAAATCTAGAACTGTAAGGTTTTTAAGGCTTCTCAATTTTTCTCTCTATAATTTGTAATAGAGAATTTATTAGGAAAGAAAGCTTAATTTATAAAATAGAGTTTAAAAATCATTAGAATGTGTTTTTCATTAGTAAAGATATAACAAACACAGAACAGAACGCGATTGGAGATAATCAGAATAACAATGTTATTACAGAAGAAATCAAGTTTCAATATTTTTTCTATTTGGTTGTATTTTTTACAACTTATCTGGCTTCTCTAATGATTCCAGCCTTCCTGTTTCTGTTATATATTTATCTATATTTTATTCCAAACTTCTTAGATGTCGCAAACTTTTTTTCAATTTTTACTGAAATTAACTCATTACTGGCTCTAATTTTTATGCCCATTATTATAATATTATGTTATTTAATCCGACTTTTTTTTATCGCATTAATAACTCGGGGCTTTTGGAATATGACAGAAAAAAGATCCCCTACAAAAGATGGCATAATCCCACGGAATATTAGAAGCGATACATTAAATTATTATCATCTTCGTAGCTTCTTGATCAAATATGGAAAGAATACGTATATGAAAGGAATTTTTCCATTCTTTTCAAAATGGTTTTATAATTTTGTAGGATCAAGTAAAATCGGAAAAGGAACTGTAATAGAAGAATCGGTGTGTAATGATAAACATCTCAACATCGGTAAAAATGTGTATATTGGCGTGAATTCTACCGTTACGAGTCATTTAGTTGATGGAATATTTGGAAATATTAATTATTTTGAAATAAAATTGGGAAATAATGCAACGACATCATGTGCTAATTCCATAGCTCCTGGTACAGAAATACAGGATAATTCTTATTTATTACCGCTATCTGCGCTTCCAAAACATAGTGTTTTAAAAGGTAAAAACTATTATTGGGGAATTCCCGCCAGGAAAATCTTTAAAAAGAAGACAATGCAATTTTTAGATTTAAACGAGAATGAAATGGCGATCAATAAAGATTTAATTCATGAAAATCAAGTCTCTGGACCGTTAAGAATAATTGATTCCAAAAAGGATAATACCAAAATTTCAGGAATAGAAGATGAGGAAGATGAAAGCATTCCAGAAGAAAAAAAATATGCTCTTGATTTTACTACGAGTAGTGCGATCTCAAGAATCAATATAAAGTTTTTAGCAGTCTATATCCCGATATTTTGGCTCGCGGGAATGCTAATTACGATAATATTTTATACTTATGAACATTTTATTAGTAATTGGTTTCTAATGGCCTTCTTCATACCAACTATGATAATTCTCATGTGGTTTATATTCATAGTGGCTTGTTTTTTTTTCTGTAAACTGTTTTTAATTCTAATAAACTTAATTCATAAACCCAGAGAAGGTATATTTAAAGCTGAAATCGGTGATCCAGACTTCGAATTTTGGTGTTTACGAACAGAACTGAAAAAAATTGTTTTATGGCTCATACGTAATTGGCCAATTCCTTGGATGGATATATTAGCATTTAAATGGTTTGGTATCAAGTTATCATTCTCTGTATCACTATTTGATGCATGGTGTGACGGCGAGTTTATAGATTTTGGACACAGAACACTAATCGGTCAAGGTGCTAATGTAATGTCTTCAATGGTAGTTGGAAAATATTTAATTATAAAAAAAGTGATTTTTGGTGATTATTCCCTTGTAGGTGGCCAATCCACAATCGCTCCAGGAACCATTTTCGGTGAGGATACTTTCATTGGTGCCATCTCCAATACAGTGTATAATCAAATACTTGAACCGGGATGGGTCTATTTTGGAATACCAGCCCGAAAATTTAAACCCAATAAATACGCAGAAGAACGACGTAATGTAATTCTGAAAAAAGACATTGCAGGAGAGAAAAGGTTTGAAGTTGAATCTGAAGTCAATATCGATGAAGATAAGAAAGATTTAGCTTAAATTTTATTAAATTAAGAATAGTTAACATTCAAATTTAATCGTTTTTTCCAATACTTCTCTTAAATACCTCTATCAAAAATCTCTTTATTTTTAAGCATGTTTTTTTAGCTTTTCGACTTGTTTCATAAAATAGATTGGGTCGAGGGCAATCTACAACATCTAACACGCATTTATTAATACTAAAATCATAGATTAAAGGATAGAATTTACAACCTTGAGGTCTAAGTTTATAAATTCTACATAGCTTAGTACTAGGTTCGAAAAAGACACAAAATCCCTTAACATTTTTTAACTGAAAAAAACCATCATTATTTATTTCGATGAAATCTTCTCTTCTTAAGTTGAGTGAAGCATGGTTTAAAATAAGAGTAATGTCTGCCTCTGAAAGGATCATTTCTGTTTGTTCGCAGCATTTTCCACAATCTTTACACTTATTTTTCACGGTTAATTTTCCTTCATTTAATAAGTCATAACTTTAAAAGATAAAAAATAACTATAAAAGTATAATTAATATCAATTATCTTTTAATGGAGTAAAAGTTTAAAAAATTGGGTATTATGAGTGAAGTAGCTGAAGAAATTGAGCCACCGAATTCTGATAATTTTGACGATGATACTCTAAGAGAAGATGTAAATCTCCAATATCACTTATACTTTATTATATTTATTGTCATATATTATGGATCATGGTTATTACCAACAATAATCTTCTGGTGCTATTTCTTTTTCCCTTTTAGAATATTTTTCTTAGAAAGCGCTAATTTATTATCGAGCTTTACCGATATCACCTCTCTCTCTTCTCTCTTAATAATGCCATTGGTTATTTTTGGATGTTATTTACTCCATCTATTCTTAGTTGGATTAATCACCAAAGTATTTTGGCAATTTACAGAAAATCAATCACCTTCCAAATCAGGAATTATTCCCCGTAACATTAGGAGTAGAACAGCGAATTATTATCATATTAGAAGCTTCATGATTAAATACGGGAGAAATTCATTCTTAAAGGGGCCATTTCCTTTTATATCAAAGTGGTTCTTTAATTTCGTGGGAGCTAGCAAAATTGGAAAGGGAACAGTAATAGAAGAATCAGTTATGAACGACAAATTCATTGATGTAGGTACTAATTGTTACATTGGCGTGAATACTACCCTAGCTAGCCATTTACTTCAAGGAATATTTGGAAATATTTCATATTTTGAAATAAAAGTAGGAAATAATGTCACGGCTGCTGCTATGTGTCAAATTGGTCCAGGATCTGAAATATATGATAATGCTTTTCTGCTTCCCTTAGCTTCAGTAGTCAAACACAGCGTAATTAAAGGGGATAATCACTTCTATTTTGGTGTTCCCATGAGAAAAATATTTAAACGCAAAATAATGGATTATCTAAAAATAGGCGCAAGCGATTTAGAAAGAAATTTAAATCTAAACGATTTTATAGTTAAAGAAAAAATAACTCAATCAAGGAAACCTCTTGAAAAAATTAGCCCTCCTGAAAAGCTCAATCTGGAACTTCCTGTTTTAGATGATTATAGTGAAGAAGATTTAAAGATTGATTTTACAACGAGTAGTGCTATTAGTAAAATTAACGTTAAGTTTCTTATTATCTATATCCCTATTTATTGGTTAAGTGGACTCTTAGTGTCAATCTTCTGGTATTGGATTACGAGTGATCCTGGCTGGATTGCGATCCTTCTATTCTTACCCATAGCTCTATTTGCAATGATACATATTTTTATTTTAGGATGCTTCTTGTTTACTAAACTGTTTCTAATTTTAATAAACTTAATTCATAAACCAAAAGAGGGAGTTTTTATAGCAGAAATCACTCGTGGGAATCGTAATACTGACTTCGAATTTTGGATGATGCGAACTGAGCTAAAAAAACTGGTGTTGTGGCTTGTTCGAAATAGCCCCTTACCTTGGATTGATGCATTTGCATTCAAAAATTATGGGGTTACTATGGATTATTCAAGCCATTTGAATGATACGTGGTGTGATGCTGATTTTATTAAATTTGGCCGTAAAGTTTTAGTTGGTCAAGGTGCAACCATCATGTCCTCAATGGTTGTTGGCAAATATTTGATAATAAGGAACGTTGTTTTTGAAGATTACACAATGATCGGAGGTCATACAACAATAGCCCCAGGTACGATTATTGGTAAAGAGGCGGTGATTGGAGCACTTTCATCTACCACAGTTAATCAAGTTTTAGAACCCGGGTGGGTTTACTTTGGATTCCCTGCGATAAAATTAAAGGAAAACAAATATGCCGAAGAAAGAAGGGATCTTATAATCAAGCGAGATGTAGATGAAGAGAAAAAGTTCACGATAACCTACGAAGTCAATATTGATGAGGATAAAAAAGAGTTAGTCAAACCAGAAAATATTAATAAAAGAAAATAATAAATTTATTGTAAAATATAGAATAAAGAATAAATAAGCGAGGAAATAAAAAATGTCGGTCCCAAATTCGATGAAAGTTGGCCCATTTGTACCCGGTGTTTTAGTGAAAAAGAGATATATAATTTTTTATTTTTTTCTAATTTGGATCAGTATAATCCCAATATTGTTGGAATTTTGGATTTACTGGCGGTTGTTTTGGAGCTATAGTAGGCCAGTTCATTTCTATACTTACCTTCCTCTCTTATTTTTCCTAATGTACGTCTCAATTGTATTATTCTCTATATTTTTTGCTAAAATTTTATTGGTTATTGTAAATGCCATACACAAACCTCGAGAAGGAGTATTTCTCAGACATGCCTCCGATAAGGATTACCGTTATTGGAGTCTTCGAAGCACGATAAAGAGATGGCCAATATGGCTTGCCCATAAATTTCCTTTCCCATTTTTAGATAATATCTGCTTCAAAGTGTTTGGTGTAAAGACTAAGTTTTCAAATTCATTATTTGAAGGTTGGGTTGACACAGAGTTCATAGATTTTGGAAAGAATGTAGTTGTAGGTCAAGGTGCTATAGTTCAATCAGCTGTTATTGTTGGAAATCTGCTGATTATTAGAAAAACTATAATTGAGGATGATGTGAGAATAGGGTCTCATGCGATTGTCATGCCAGGCACTTATATTGGAAAAAATTGTATTTTAGCAGCAAATTCAGTAACAACAGTTAAACAAGTTTTAGCCCCCGGTTATATCTACGTCGGTATTCCCGCAAAAAAATTCAAGAAAAATTACTTTTTTGAGGATGGCTTAGAGGATAAGTTAGGTCAAGTAGAAGATGTAGAAGAGTTAAGAGAAAAATATGAGGAAGTTTATATTAAAAGACACGACGAGTTAACCCTTAAAGAACGCAGAGAACTTAAGAGAGAAAAGAAAGGAGAAGAAAAGAAACGATTTGATCTCGAATCTGAATATGACGATTTTGATGACGGGTTTAATATATAACAGAATTGTTATGTACTATTTATATTATTATAATCTTAACAAGCGACTACCATGAAATACGGTAATGATTTCAACATAATCATTCATATTTCTATAAATAATCCTATAATTTTGAAAAACAATTTCTCTTACGGATACAATACTGACTTCCGGCACAATTCTACCTATATTCGGAAATTCCTTTAATTTCTGAACGGTATCATATAACTTCTTAACAAAAAGGTTTGCATAACTTTTAGAATCCCGCGCTATATAATCATGTATATCATTTAAATCTTTTTAAAGAACGTTCAGTCCATTCTATTCGAACCATTTTTCAATAACTTCTTTTGCTTTTTCGTTTGTTACTTTCTTTCCTTCGTCAGCATCCTTTAAACCGCAGATAAACTTTTCCCTAGCATACAAATGATACATAATATCCTCTAATGTAATATCATCAGGGAGTTCTTTTATCATTTGCATAATATTTTCTTTTTCAGTTGCCATTATAATTTACCTCAATAAAAATATCTAAATATAATAATAAAAAAATTTTGATCTGATTATTCAATAATAACTCAAACCTTAACTCTTAAAGAACGCAGAGAACTTAAGAGAGAAGAAAAAAGCGATTTGGCCTCGGATCGGAAGATGATGATTTTGACAACAGGTTTAATATATAGCTAAAATACACTTATTTTAATACAAAATATATTCTTCGATTGTTTTTACCTTTATTTACTGTTTTTGTAATTTCAATCTTGCCGATTTCTTTTAGACTTTTAACGTGAGTTCCACCATCGACTTGTTCATCAATGTCTCCAATTCTAACAATGCGAAATTCTTTAATATTCTTGGGTAATCCCATTGCTAAACGGGCTAATTCTGGTTTTTGTAAAACATCCTCTCTAGACATATAATCTATTGTAACTGGTAAATTTGTCCCGATAATCTCGTTTGCTTCCTCAACAAATGTTCTTAACTTTTCGGGAGAATAATCTATCAATGAGAAATCCATTCTTGTTTTATCTGCTTCAATTTGATTTCCTGTAATTTTAGCATCAGCCCTTTTGTACAACAGATTACTTATAAGATGCGAAGCAGTGTGATATCGCATGAAGGTATATCTTCTTTCCCAATCAATCTCGCAGCTGACTTTATCACCTTCTTTTAGTCCAGATTTATCTAATTCATGACTTATTTCCCCAGAGAATTTTCCCACATACACAACCTTAAAACTTTCTCCATTTCTTACTAAAATTCCCTCATCCCAAGGTTGACCTCCCCCTTTAGGGTAAAATGCTGTTTGATCCAGAATTATATATTTTTCATCTTTCACGCTGACAACATTAGCCTTCCATTGTTTTAAATAGGAATCATCCATGTATAATGCTTTAGTCATATGAAAAAAAAGGAAACCCTGTTTATAATTTTAATCTCAAATTTCACCATCAAACATTTAATTCTTCTTATTGAGCTAAAATAAGCCAGTCCTGAAAATTCATTTTTCTAAATTGACAAAACAGTATATAACGCCAACTAGAGCTTATTTTGTAAAGAAATTTAAATACTTTCATTCTAATTTATTTAATATTACTTTATTTTATTTTAATTAGGGGATATAAATGTTAAAAACTAGTAATAGAATCAAAACAATTGCCTTAATTTTATGTATCTTTATTGTTCCTTTCTTTTCACTAATATATAGCGAAAATTCACGAGAAATTACCACTAAAATTGAGGAGGAGAAAACACCGAAAAGATCAGGATTCTGGACGGTCAATGGGAATACTATAATTGATGAGTCAAATCCAACTCTTAATTGGGCAAATACCACGATTAATTATGGGTGGTGTAGTGGTTCCGGAACCTGGAACGATCCCTATATAATAGAGAATGTCACTTTTGATGCTCAAATCACAGATTCTGCTCTTGAAATCATAAACTCCAACGTATTTTTCATAATAAGAAACTCTACTTTTAGGATATCTGGTGGCGATGAGTGGCCAGGTTACGACGCAGGATTAAAATTAACAAACACTAATAATGGTTTCATTTCAAACAATACAATGGAGTATAATAATGCTTATCACCTGTATATGAAATATTGTGATAATAATACTATTACAGAAAATAATTTCTATTGGAGCGGAGATGCCGGACTTCTTATTGCAAATTCAAATGGTAATTAACTTTTAAATAATACAATACTAATGTCGGGGAAAATAGGATATTCTTCAGATGTAGGGATATTGCTTTCTGGAAGTGATTTTAACCAGATTGAGGGAAATTTTATATCGCAAAGCAACGGACATGCAATTCATCTTTTAGGCTCCAGTAATGACAATTTGATCTCTGGTAATACAATTTATAACAATAATGCTGATGGTATTCAATTGCATAATGGTCCTTATCGCAATGTTATTACTAAAAATAATATCTCTAATAATGATGAGGATGGTATTATTATCTCATATTCTGATTATAATACACTTACGGACAATTCCATCATTAATAATAGTATGAGTGGTGTTTCCCTCTCAAATGCTGATTATAATCTAATTATTAAAAATAATGCTTCTGAGAATAATTATAGTGGAATAAAACTTTATCAAAGTGACAATTCCATCATTCAGGGAAATGTAGCAAATTTGAATGATAATAACCCAAATGGTATGGGAATTGATTTATATGATAGTAATAACAATTTAATCACTGAAAACGAAGTGTTTGAGAACTTCTATAGTGGAATTTATCTTGCTTTAAGCCAGAATAACACTATCACCAAAAATCACGCATCTAATAATGGAGAAAATGGAATTTACTTTTATTCCAGCGATTTAAATCAAATTCTGAAAAATAACATTACTAATAGTGGGACTCGAGGTATATTTTTAGATGATTCATATACAAGTAGCGATAGTAATCAACTCTACAAAAACACATTCATTGGAAACACGTTGCATGCATTAGATAATGGAATAATAATGAATGGAATAATACATATGTAGGAAATTCTTGGGATAACCATTCCACTGTAGATGCTAATCGAGATGGTATTGACGATAACCCTTATACATATATTCAGGGTTCTGCTGGAAGCATTGATAATTATCCAATATATGGGTCTCTATTTTACAATGGAACTCCTATCATGATCGATGGAGATGGAGTATCAACTGCTCCTTGGGTAAACTGGACTTGGGCATCTACCCGACTCTGGTGTGATGGTCGTGGAACGATAACAAATCCATATGTTATAGCGGATCTAACAATTGATGCCAAAAACACTGATTCAGGCATTTACATACAAAATTCTATTGCGTATTTCATGATTAAAAATTGTGAATTGACCAATGCTCCTTCTGGTGGTGATGCAGGGATTCAACTTGATAATGTTGCTAATGGCACTATAATCGGAAATAATCTTACAGATAATTATGTAGGAATACACCTTGATGACAGCAATAATAATACTATTTTAGAAAATACAATAGTAGATAACAATGGACAAGGAATAATCCTCTCTTATAGTAAATTAAATTTGATTCAAGGAAATACTGGTATAAGAAATAGATATTATAATTTATTACTTTCTTCCCAAAGCAATAATAATACTATTATAAATAACACATTCAATAATAGTACATATTTAGGAAACCCAGACTATGGGTCAGGGATAAAATTTTCCGGTAGCATTGAAAATTGTGAAATTATTGGTAATACATTAAACTACAATAATTATGGAATAAGGATGGCTGGTGTAGCAAATAAAAACAAAGTCTATAATAACATAATAGAAAATAATAATGTATATGGAGTTTACCTACATGAAATCTCAATGAATACATGTAATGCCACTCTTCTATTTAATAATACTTTTGATAATCCCTTGGGAATAAATGCATATGATAATGGTACAAATACTGAATGGAGTCTAGGAACATTAGGTAATTATTGGGATGATTACCCTTTTGATGATTTAGATGATAATGGTATTGGTGATACTCCTTATTTAATTGATGGCGAAAGTGGAAGTCAAGATAACTACCCAATATGGGAAGATGGAGATGATACTGCCCCAATTTTAACAATTAATTCTCCTTCAGAGGGCACAATTTTCGGGAGTGTTGCTCCTACATTTAATTTGACAATTTTCGATATAAATCTTAATTTAGGATGGTATACGGTTGAAGACAATGCAACAAAAAACTCATTCTCAGTTATCAATGGAATTAATATAATTCTAATGAATCCCTTTATCTGGAATGGATTACCAGAAGGAGACATCATAATAAGATTCTTTGTTAATGATACTGAGGGTAATGTTAAAAATAATAATCTAACAATTAATAAGCAATTACCTTCTGAGGAAGATACTGATCCACCTTCAATCATCTTAAATTATCCCTTGGAGGGAGCAATATTTGGCGTTGATGCTCCAACATTTAATCTTACAATATACGATTTAAGTCTTAACATGAGTTGGTATACGATTGGCACTAATATAACGAAATACTTCTTCTCGGTTATAAATGGAATAAATATAATTCTAATTAATCAAAGTGGTTGGGATGCAGAATCACAAGGTGCAATTGATTTAATTTTTTATGTAAATGATACAGCTGGTAATGAAAACAACCTTAGTGTTACTGTGTACAAAAGTCTCTCGCCGATAATTATTTTAAATTCTCCTCTTGAAGACAGCGTATTTGGATTGGATGCACCATCATTCAATTTGACAATCTTAGATGTAAATTTGCATATGGCATGGTATACATTTGACTCTGATACAAGGAAATACTTCTTCTCGGTTATAAATGGAATGAATATAATTCCTTTAAATCAAACCGCTTGGGAAGCATTAACAGAAGGAGATATAATAATAAACTTTTATGTTAACGATACTACTGGAAATACCAATAATCTTACGGTGACGATTAATAAAGATTTGCCTCCTGATGGAGATTTAGATCCCCCTTCAATTGTCTTAAATTATCCTCTGGCGGGAACTGTATTTGGCGTTGATGCTCCGACATTTAACCTTACAATATATGACTTAAGTCTTAACATGAGTTGGTTTACGATTGGCACTGATGCTACAAAACATTACTTCTCGGTTATAAATGGAACGAATCTAATTCCTTTAAGTCAAGTTGTATGGGAAGCTTTAGCAGAAGGGGACATAGTACTCAGATTTTATGTTAACGATACTGCTGGAAATATCAATAGTCTTACAGTAACAATTAATAAAGATTTACCTTCTGGTGGTGGAGGCGGAATTCCTTTCGGAAACAATTTTTTACTAATAACAGGAATAACTGTAGCCTTATTAATAATAATTGTAAGGCGAAAGAAGATTAGATTGAAATAAATATCCTCCGTACTTTCTTTTTCTTTATTTTCAATGATACCTGAACTAATTGCCCTTATTTATGTTCATGAATTTCAGAGGGTTTCGCGCCATCAAATACCTCTAATTTAAGGAATCTGCGGTCTTTTTTGCATTGAGGGCAATAATAATACCCTTGCTCTTTAAGTTCATAACTAAAACCACATTCTTTACATACAGCGTAAAACATTATAAATTGTAAAATTTAAGATGTTATTTAATCTCTTTGGTGGAGTTCTCCAGGTTTAGCGCCGCAAAAAGCTTCGAACTTTATAAATTTCATATCTTTCGAACAATTAGGGCAATAATGATATCCTGGTTCTTTATCTTCATAAGAATGTCCACATTCCTTACAAACTATAGCTTTCATATTAATTCAATAATAAACTACATCTTAATAAGTGCTTTTTATAGAATAGAAATAAGACAATTTCTCTAAAAACAATTAATGTTTAAAAATGAATAAATAATAAGTCTTCCATAATTATTTTATATCTAATTATTATACTACAAATTTTAAAGAAAGTCATCTTAGGTTAATATTATGAAATCTGTAGAAGTAGCGGGAAGCAAATTTGAAGTAAAAAAAGGTTTTCTTGATTTAGGTCTTTTAGAAATTAAATCTATCGATGAGATTATTAATCTATCGAATGTTAAAGACCTTAAAAATTTAGAATTAAGTTCTAATGAAATTTCAGAAATTAAAGGACTCGAAAACCTGACAGAATTAGAAATCCTTAATCTCGGTAGCAATAATATTTTAAAAATAGAAGGATTAGATAAATTAGTAAATCTCGAAATTCTTCATTTGATAAGTAATCAAATATCAGAGATACAGGGATTAGATAATTTAAGTAATTTACAAGAATTATACCTAAGAGGAAATCAGATCTCAAGTTTGAAAGGTTTTGAAAATTTAACTTCTCTTAAAAGGTTGGATTTATCGTGGAATGTAATTACCGAAATTAAAGGGCTAGAAAGTTTGGTGGATCTTGAAGTTTTATGGATTGCAGGAAACCAAATCCAACAAATTAAGAATATTGAAAATCTTACAAACTTAGAAGTATTAAATTTAGCTGGTAATCAAATTACAAGTATAGAAAGTTTAAGTAATCTAAAAAATTTAAAAAGTCTTTACTTAAATAATAATAAAATTCAAGATCTAAAAGGGCTTGAGACACTGGATAAATTAGAGACACTTTGGCTTAATACGAATCAACTTTCAAAAATTAGAGGACTCGATGAGTGTAAAAATCTAAAAATCCTAAACCTTAAACAGAATAACATCACTCAGATTAAAGGCTTATATTCACTGACGAATCTAGAAAATTTATTCCTCTCTGAAAACAATATCGGTGAAATAAAAGGTCTTGAACCTCTCACAAAATTAGAAACATTAGATTTAGGTCAAAATCGGATTATTCAAGTTAAAGGGTTGGAGTCATTAACAAATCTAAAAGATCTTTGGTTAAAAGACAACCTAATTCCTGAAAAAATAATAAATCAATTAGGTGGGTTAGATTCAGGAGGTTGCGCGACTGATCCTCTCAAATTTGTCAGACATAGTCTGTTAAATCTTTAATATTAATGGTAAAACACTCCACTTTTCGAATTATCGAAAATTATATATTTAACAAAATTAATTATTTAAATCAATTTGATAGTTATTTACTTTTATAGGTGAAAAAAGATAGAGTTAAACCCTTTTGATAATGCGAAAAAACAAATTGATATAGTAGCCAAGGAAATTGGATTAGATCACAATATAGTGAAATTTATTAAAAGAGTAGAACGTTCCTTAATCGTATCCATACCTATTCTGAGGGATAACGGAGAGATTGAGATATTCGAAGGTTATAGGGTTCATCATTCTACTATTAGAGGTCCGGGAAAAGGAGGTATAAGATTTGCTCCAGGTGTGAATCTTGATGAAGTAAAAGCTTTAGCAACATGGATGACTTGGAAGACCAGTTTACTAAACCTACCACTTGGAGGAGCGAAAGGGGGTGTCTGTGTGGATCCTAAAAAATTATCAAAAAAGGAGTTAGAAAAGTTAACTAGGAGATATACCGCTGAAATTATTAACATAATCGGCCCAGATATTGACATCCCTGCCCCAGATGTTAACACAAATGCCCAGATCATGGCTTGGATGATGGATACATATTCGATGAATAAAGGGAGAGCAATTCCAGGAGTAGTAACGGGAAAACCTATTGAAATAGGAGGGTCTGTCGGGAGAGAATCTGCAACAGGAATGGGGCTCTATTATGTGATTGAAGCTCTATGTGAAAAATTAAATATTGATTTAAAATCTCAAGAAATAGTAATTCAAGGATTTGGTAATGTAGGTGGGTGGATAGCTCGTCTTTTATATGATCATGGATGCAAAATACTAGCAGTATCAGACATTTCAGGCGCAATATATTATGAGGAAGGCTTAGATATAGGGAAATTATTAGAATGGACAAGTCAAGGTAACCCTTTAAAATCTTTTAACGATAATCGATATAAATTAATCACCAACAATGATTTACTCATAATCCAATGCGATATTTTAATCCCTGCTGCCTTAGAAAATCAAATAACACAAGAGAATGCAAATGATATTAAATGTAAAATCCTTCTGGAGGGAGCAAATGGACCTACTACACCTAAAGCAGATAAAGTCTTATATAAAAAAGGAATTCATGTTGTTCCTGATATTTTAGCGAATGCTGGAGGTGTTTGTGTATCTTATTTTGAATATGTTCAAGATATTCGTGCTTATTTTTGGGATTTAGAGAGAATTAATAAAGAACTAAAGCGAATTCTGTTAAAAGCTTTTGAAGAAGTTTATAAGGTATCAAAAGAAAGGAATATTTCACTACGTACGGCAGCGTATATCCTCGCAGTATCCAGAGTAGCAAAAGCCATTGAACTCAGAGGAATCTTCCCTTAGAACCTTCTCTTTTCCTATTATTCCTTTTTAATAACGTGTCATTTATTAATTAAAAATTCATTAATCTAAATTATATAAAAGATCAAAAAAGGAAAGATAAACATGTTAAATATTACACAACCAGATGATTTAATCTCATTATCCTTATACAACATTTTTAATTATAGAATAGATGATAAGAAATTTATCAGAAGTGTGAAGAATTGGAATAAGAAGATTGTGCTTCATATCGAACCTTTTTATCCCGTTACTGTTATTTTTAATGGGTTAGATATCAATTTTGAACGAAAAGAAGTAGAAAATTTTGACTTAAAGTTAAATATTAATATTAATGTTATGCTTGATATTGCCTATGGAAGATTAAGCCCGGCTAAAGCTATTGAAGAGAAGAAAATGGAATTAATCGGATTGGAAAAAGATCCAAAATTAATGCCCAAATTCTTTAATATATTCGTAACATCCATGAGTATGCTTGCTGCTGTACCCAATCTTAAATTGTATGAATTTAATAAAGAAACTAGATAAGAGGTGGTAAGAAATTACTAAAGTAGATGAAAGAAATATATTTGAAAAGATTACAAAGGAAGATGTGTATGCTAAATTAGTGGAAATTTTTGGTGCTACAAATGTTACTGATAAACAAGTTGATCTATATCCTTATTCTTATGATATGACTGAAAATGACCCCCACATGCCAGATTTTGTAGTAATTCCTGAAATAGTAGAGCAATTGGTTCAACTTGTAAAATTTTGTAATCGGTATATAATTCCAATTGTTCCAGTTGCAACTGGAAATAATGTTGGTGGTCTTACAATTCCGGATTATGGTGGAATTGTCATTGATTTTGGGAAGAAAATGAATAAAATACTTCATATCAATGAGAATATGATGTATGCGATTGTGGAACCCGGTGTAACCTTCGGTCAAATGAAAAAATATTTAGATGAAAATTATCCACATCTTAGATATAGTTATCCCAATGCTCCACCATATTCTGGAATTGCAGGAAATGCACTTCTAAGTGGTATGACTAATTTGGGTGCTAAAATTGGTTCAATGGCGGATGCTATAAATGGATTAGAAGTAATAACTGCAGAAGGAGATATTGCCCGTATAGGGTCATGTTTTTATGGAAAAGATGAGGCAGATCCCGATAGTTGGTGGTGTCGGTATCCTATGCCTGATTTATTAGGATTATTCGTGAATTGGCAGGGAATGACCGGGCTTGTAACAAAATGTTCTGTTCAATTATGGCCAAAAGATCCAATTGAAAAGCCTCAACTTGTATTGTTTTTTGGATTAACTGATATCGGGCCTTTTTTGAGAGAAATCGGTAGAGCCGAAATTATTAATGATATTGCAGCATTTTCAGTTGAAGTGGCAAAAATGGAAGTTGGAATTCCAGAGCCTAAAAGATACCCCGGTGAACCTCCTTATACGGGAGTAATGCCTATTTCTGCTAAAACCGAAAAGCAAATGGAAGCAAAGTTAGAAATACTACAGAATATAGTGGATGATTTAAATAAACATGGAACTAACATTCACCTTATTGATTATAACGAATTTTCTAAACTTTTCAGTTTGAAAGCTCGAAACATATATGATTTACCATCCCAAATCCTTTCTCTCCATGAATATAGTGGTCTCACTTGGTTTGGTGCTTATGCTCCTACCCATAAATTTGAAGAGTTAATAGAAAAAACTGACAAGATTTACCAAAAATATGGTGTGCCTTCTTTCAATTATATTAAAATTATGAAAGGTGGTCATTACGGAATCTTTCGACCAATTTTTCGCTTTAAACGATTTGCAGAGAAAGAAAAAATAGTCAAAGTCATGGAGGAAATAAGTGACGTTTGTATCGAATTAGGATGTATACCATATAAAACTCCTTCATGGTTAACTGCTAAACTTCGAGAGAAAATTAATCCTGGTTGGCTTAAACTATTTGAAAAAATAAAAGGTTGCATGGATCCTAATAATATATTTAACCCGGGGAGGTGGAATACATAGATGGTCGAAGTTGATAAAGATTTATTTGGTAAAGAATTTCTAGAAATGGCATTTGATAGATGTATTAAATGTAGTACGTGTAAGTATTCATACAAAGAATATGAACCATGTTGTCCTAGTGGTGAAAAGTTTTTATTTGAATCATATTGGGCATCCGGGAGGATCAGAACAATAAGAGGTCTAATTAATGGAGACTTAGATTGGACTGAAGACGTATTAAAACCAATTTTTGCTTGTACAACATGTGGAGCGTGTATGGATTCTTGTAATGCACCTCATGCTGATTATATAGTAGATATGATTGAAGCTCTTAGAGAATTAGCTGTGAAACATATTGGTCCGGCAAAAAATCAAGAGTTCTTGGTATCTCATTGTGAAGAGAGCTGTAATCCCTATGGAGAAGATAATTCTGATAATGAAGATTTAAAGAAAAAATACAAATTACCTGATAAAGCAGAATGGGTCTATTTTATAGGTTGTACTTCTAATTATCGTCAGCAAAACATTCGAGATTCAACTTTAAGTTTCCTGAAAAAAGTAGGTATTGATTTCACTTTGATTGATGAGCATTGTTGTACAAGTCCGATGATCAGAACTGGTCAATTAAGTATTGTGGTTGATTATATGAATTATAATATCACTCAAATTAAAAAAACGGGAGCAAAAAAGTTAATTACATCTTGTGCTGGTTGTTATAAAACTTTAAAAAGAGATTTTACGCGATTTGGTCAAGAATATGATTTTGAAGTATATCATACAGCAGAATTAATCAAAGAATTACTAGATTTGAAGAAAATAAAATTCAAGTCAGAATATAATGAAACTGTTACATATCATGATCCGTGTCATTTAGGAAGGCATATGGGCATATATGAGATTCCTAGGGAAATTTATAAACAAATTCCTGGACTTAAATTAGTAGAGATGAAAAGGAATAGAAACTTTGCATGGTGTTGTGGTGCGGGCGGTGGTGTAAAGATCGGATATCCTGATTGGTCAGTTGAAATTTCACACGAGAGATTAAAGGAAGCTCAAGAAACAAAGGCTACAATTATAACTTCAACATGTCCATTCTGTCAGAGAAATTTATCTGATGCAAATATTAAATACAATTTCAATTTTGAAGTATTAGACCTAATTGAAATAATAGATCAAATAGATATAGAAACTCTGTAATTATAAACTATTATTTGTTTTATGTGAAAAATAGAAATTTATATTGAAATTAGAGAGATTTATAATTTTTTTATCAATGTCTTAGCAAAATTTTTAGCTCTTTCAAGATCATCAAGGTTTGGTCTTCCTTTTAATCTTTTTTGATGTTCCTCAGCTTGTTTCTTTTGATCAGGTGGTAATTTCTCTAACATTGCCCTTCGAGTTGCTTCAGGTATTCCTAAATTATCACCCATACAATCAAAGGTATCAATAATCTCTGAGGTCGTCTTACTAAGCTTCCTTTTCACTATTTTAAAGCCATCTTGATAGCCATCCAAACTTGCATGAGTACAGAAAAAAACAAATTTTGGAGGTAATTCATCAGCAGCAGTTATTAATTCTGATAAAGCCTTGTTCACTCTACTGGCATAAATACCCGAGCCTAAAAAAATCAAATCATAGTTTTTTAAACTTGAGGGTATGACATCATTAATCGGAACCAAATCAACATCCTCACCCTCTAATCCTTCCTTAAGACTACTTGCTACCTTTTCGGTATTTCCCGTGTTTGAAAAATAAGTAATTAATATTTTCATCCTGTTCACTTTAATTCAATTTGTTAAAATAAAAGTATTAAATATATATCTAACCTATAGATAATTTAAAAAATCTTTTAGCATTTTCAATTGTTTTTTTGCTAACTATTTCCTGAGATATGTTTTGTGAATAAGAAATTGCCGCTATAGCATATCTTACATTTGAAGGAACATTCAAAGGTCCTCTTAAATAAGGGTGCTGATAATAGCTATCAGTTTCTGTCACTAATGACTGTAATGGAACATGTTTACTTACTTTACGCCATCTATCATATCCATAGGCAGAGCTTGGCACTGAAATCATAAAGCCTTGTTTAGGTAAGATTATTCCATAATCTTCTGGACCAGAAAAGCAGTGCCATAAAACGCGTCTAGGATTTATATTAAATTCGCCTAAAATTCTAAAAATTTCTTCATTCGCACCATTTTTTTTATTATATCGATGTTTCGGGTTTTCTCTATCGTATTCATGGTGAGCGGCATTTCTAACATGCAATACATAGGGTTTATCAAAGTCTTTCGTTAATTCTAAAATTTTTCTAAAAACTCTGACTTGTTTTTTACGTTTTTCTAATGTTTTAGCGTGATGGAAATCTAACCCGATCTCTCCAATAGCTAAATAATCTTCCTGATTTGATTCAATATAATTAACCCATTCCTGCCATTCTTTAACATATTTATCTTTGGGAGTATAGGTAACGGTTTGAGGCGCCCATCCACAAGTGAACCCAATGTTTTTATTATCACTTATAAAATCCAAAATCAATTTAAGCGTGCTCATATCAATTGAGCACGTGATTAAGTACAATCCACCTCTCTCAAAAAAATCTCTAATTTGGACCTCATCAGAAGGTAATTGATCGTTCTTAGGGCGTGGAATACCTCCTAGATGGCAATGAACATCAATAAACTTGAGATTTTTTTCTGGCTCTGGAATTTTTATATTTTTTGGCATTTCTAATCAAAATTAAAATTATATTATAAAACAGCTTTTAAGAGAAAATTTAACTAATAATATTAAATATTAAAGTTCTAAATTAAAAAAAAACCTTTTAGTTACGTAAATAAATTTAAATGCTATTAATAAAAAAAGTCTTATAACCATTACTGAAACACTTTTCCCATATAGGATCTATTGGAATTCCTTGATTTTGTAGATTTTCTATTATTAACGGTTTGTGAGTAAATAAATTTACATAATCCAATAAATTTTCATAAATGCTATCAATATAAACATCTTCATGTCCTCCAAAATATGAATATTTCGTTTTTTCAGCTAAAAATATGTGTCCTAATTCATGGATCGGTTC
>JAHLWT010000132.1 GCA_019057775.1 Promethearchaeota archaeon | reverse complement strand
TTGCCATCAATAAGAAATTTATCTTTCTCTATTTTTATCATGGTTTTACTTCCCCTCAGTGTTTTTTATTTTGAACTCAAGCAGGAAGACTAAAAAAAGAAGTGAGCTGGCATATATTTTTGGTTTGGACAAAGGACTTTCCCAACAAGAACTTTATCTTAAGCTCTTGCACTCCTGTGTCTCAAAGATAGATCTAACCCAAGATGAGCCCTTAATCTATGTGCGTCGTCCAAGAATACCATAGGTAAATTCAGCCCCAGTTTTCATGAAGGGGTATTTTTTGTTTTCTCAAAGAACCGCTAACACAAGTAAAATTCTTCAGATATTCACCTTTTTTCTTCCAAGTTCTTACCTTTTTCACCTAATTTATCGCTTATTTAGCAATTTTCTATCTGCTTTTCAGTGGAAAAACTGAGTTCTTAAACCTCCTCAGTGTGTTCTGGAAAATCTGTAAATCATATTTCGAATTATTTATCAATGATGATATAGTTTGGATCTAATAGAAATGGATATAATATTGCCTGCAGATTAGATAATGGCATAACCTCCTTCCCGATGTTAATTCCAAGTATATTCTTTAACATATTTCGTCTTATCTCGATTCTTTTCCACGTCTGAGGGTATTTTTTCTTCAGTTTATTCTTTAGATTATCATCTGCAATAATCAATGTATCCTCCACATGTACACCAATATACGAAGTACCAGGAAATGCAATTATATCACACTGAAAAGCCATACCTGATTTTAATATAAAATCATAGTCTTGTCGGAATGGTGAATTTATCCATTCTTCCATATGTATCTGATGTCCTGGATTAAGTGTAACTCCAAAACGTTTATCCCCTATAATACCCATAACACTATCATAAACTTTTATCGAATGAGTCCCAATTCCAATCGATTCATACCATGCTTTAAGAGCTTTGAAATATGGAAAATAAAAATCATTAATTATATCTTTCATTGAATCAGAGAAATCCTCTATAGAAGAAACAGCGTATCCTGTTCGTGTTATAGCTGATCCTTCAACTCCGAGAGCGATAGTTACAACATCGCCAAGCTTTAGGTTTCGAGAAAAAGATGGGCTTGCTACCCCTAATAATACCCTTTCAGGTCCAAAATTAACACAAGGATGAAAGACAAAAGGAATACCTTTAAAATCAAAAACAGAAAGAACTTCTACTTCACTAATACCTATTTTAAGACTATTAATAACCTTCTTCATCTGATTTGATAAATAATTGCTCATAAATTCGAATCTTGCTATTTCATGATGGGTAAGATTGCATCTTAATCCATTTTCAGGATGAGTCATTATACCTGTTGCATTCACCATCTGATTAAGAGGAATCAGTTTTTCAATTTCTTTGATAATATAGTGAGGAATATCAAAAGTGTGATCAGGGTCTCTGGCCTCGCCACTTTCATAATACTTGAGCCCGATAATACCAACCTTAGACTTTTGATTTATTCCATGTTTTTTTAAAATATCACTTAAATACCTTTTTCTGTCACGGATCTGTCCCTGAAGACTGAATGTTTGAAAAAGCTCCTTTTCATGTTTCAGTAAACTAATATTTGAATAACTATAACCTTCGTTTCCCACAATAAATACAGGTAATTCACTCTTTTTTATGATCAAGAGCGTTTCTTCAAATCTAGAATCGTAACCCCCTGTAAGATACGAAAGATTTGCACAATGTTCCCTATCGCCATACACAATTATTTGTGATAAATTCTTTTCATTCATCTTTTGTATCATTTTATTATATCGATAATTAATTTCATCTATTGTAATGGGGGGATAATTATTAGAATCTGATATTTGAGGTAAATCTATTTTTTCTATTCTCACAATATGACCCTCCAATTAGTTATGTAATAATGTAGATACCCACGGCTAAAGCCGCGGCACTCTGCCCTTCGGGTTGTTTAGTATTTAGCTACTACTCGCATATTATCAGACAATTTGGTCAAGCGCACGGTCTCTTTATCAACATCGTAATCTTGATGTCTGGCACCATTGACGATAACTTCCCTCATTAATTTTTTCTCTGGATGACGAAAGCGAATTACCACTTCTTTTAGAGAGTTACACTTCGGTGGTTTCAAAACTGCCTCAATTTCTCCAGAGGAAACTCTTGAGTGCAGTTTATAACCTAGAGTTCCAAAATAAGTAGCTGCTCTTTCCACAGTTATAGCTTTACCATCCTTTAACCACTTTCTTGGCGTGGCCATGGCAAGAAAGAGCTTATTTTCCTCTTCATAGATTAAAAACATGCGCAACCAATTGAGAAATTCGCACTCATCAGGAGTTTTGTAAAATGGACCAACTCCATGTCCAAGCTCTATTACTGGATGTTCAGTGAAAACTTTAACGTCTGGATATAGACTGGCCCCTAAGTTATTATAGAGACATCTTATGGCATGCTCAATTTGACCTCTTTTCAAATAAATCATGGCATTATCCAGTAAATTTGCCTGTATGGCTACTCCACCATGACTAAACCAGTATTTTTCAATATCCACTGGTCTACCAAATTCTCGAGTGATAAATATGTTATCCTCCAGATCCTTTAAAATCCAGGTTGCCATCTCCTCATCAGGCTTGATTATGTCGCATTCAACTAGATGTAAGGGCCCATATGCGCCTTCGCGGAACCATCCCAAATCTCTTCCACGCAGTCCAGCCCTAGTTGGAACATGAGGTATATAAGTTCCATCTAATAGTTTAACCACTGGTGAATCTACCATTGCTCTTTTTGCCGCTTCACGGATATCCTTGCCATAAACCTTAACCTCCCTTGAGATCCTCCTCGCCTCAGGATGATTAATGTCGGCAAGTACCTCCGCCGTCAATTTCATGCCATAATAAGCATGAGCATTAACGGCAAACCAGCATCTCCATTCGCGATTATCCTCAAGATGACCTGCGGGCAATAAGCCGTACTCTAGATATTTACTGCCATCAGATTTTTTGTGCATGGTGGAGGCTCTTTCTCGAATTACAAAGTCACATGCTTCTATAAGATTGGGCAAAATTCTATCCAACCATTCCCGATCTCTGGTCAAAAGATAGTGCTCTACAAGCTGAGAAAGGATAAACCCATGGTCAAGGTTGTAATTAAAACCCCCTTTATATATCTTATCTCTATAAATGCCAAGAGCCTGAAGGCCACCTTTTTTAGATTTAAAATGCCCATCCAAAGGCTTTTTCCCTTGAACTCGGATAAAGGTCTCTAGATACTCCTCTGCCCGCTTATGATATCCACGATAATCAAGTTGACGGATTTGCCAGCAAGCCTCATTTCCACAAGGTCCATACGCATAGGTAGCAGCAGGCACCTCATATAGACCCGAATAAGGGTCTTTATCCACAGTGATGGCTACATGGATAGGCACAGCTTTATAGAAATCATTAACAATAGCATCAGGAACACTTACTTGCATCCCATCATCAATATAGCCCTTCCAGTAAGAGATGACCTCATTTAATTTCTCGCTGTAATTTAAAGAGGAAAGTAAATCCTTATTAACTAATGTAGCAAAGGGAATAGCAAGGTTAATTGTATGCTCCTGGCAACTATCAAGTTCAACCTCATAGAGTATGGCATTGGGAATATTATGAGTATCCTCTGAGCCAACCACACAAGTTTTTGGAAACAACCTGCCTTTACTGTTAATATTAACATAGCCTCTGAGTAAAGGCTCCTCATATTTCTGAACTTTCCACTTATCCTTCACTGTTTCACCAGGAACTACTCTACCCTTAGCTTCAATGAACCCGCCTTCAAAGGATAATTCCTCCCATGGCTGTATTAGGAGCCATAACTCGGCACGCTTTTTCCCCATAGTGGTGTTTCTAATAGTAAATTGCATCAGGCAAACAATGTCCTCATCTCCCCGTTGTGTAAGTGAATCCTCCATAGAGCCATCAAGAAATGCAGCAAATGCCTCCTCTTTATACTCAATTTCCCTATCCAACCAGGAAGTCTCAACTACTGGAAGGTATCCTTCCTTCACGCTTTGCAGGCAGCTATTTTCTCTTTCGCGAAAATCAGGTGGATCTCCGGTGCCAAATTTATACTGCAATTCCATTCCTGGCCATAAAAGTCTTGCTGTATCATGGCCACGGACTTTAAGCAATTTCTTGTTGGCGAATAAATGCCCATTAAATCTTAGGGCAAATTCCTGGCGATTTCCTTCGCAGCCTAAGATGATATATCTGCCATAAGGTGGCTGCTGTTTTGTCTTCTGTAAAGAAGGAATTTCCTCAGAAGCCCTTTCATATGATTGCTCTGGCTCAGAAGTAACTAAATCATAGATACTTTTTCTATTCAAAGAGGCTAATTTACTCAGGTATGTTTCATAATCAATTTGTTCATTGCTCCTCTTTACCAAGATATTGTAGTCCTTTATCAGGAGAGGTCCTTGAAATAAATCATTAATAAGAAAAGAGAAACTTCTGGTCTTTGTTCTTATGGTAATTATAGTGCGGTCTGAAGACTTAGCAGAACAATCAGCATACATTACTCTGGCTCGAATCCCCTTTGACTTTCCCTTGGTTTTGATTTCCCAAGCATTCTTTTCGGTAATAGCATCTTCCTCATTAAAATCTAAGGGCTCAATACCCGTTATCCTACCATTGTAAGCCTCAATAGCGCCCGACCAATCGGTGTCCTTTCTCTCATCACATCCAAAAAAAACATCCACAGCTATTTCCTTCCATAAAGACTTGGAGTATACTTTAAGCTCAGTAATTCCTGGCTTAAGACTATCTCCAAAGACCAGTCGAACCTTCAAAGTTTTTCGAAAAATGGAATTGTAATCCTCGGCTTCCTCCAGTTGACGTTCAGTCCTCTCAAGCAGAGCATGAGAAAACTCATAATCCATTTCCTCTAACTTTCGCTCATCAAATAGCTCGGTAATATCAAGAGGCTCAAAGCTATAAATACGTTTATTTTCATTGACCGTTACTTTAGTGTTAGCAGTCACCCACCGCCCATTCCAGGAATCATCCACCTCTATCCAACCCCGCCTTGCTCCTTTTCTTCTTTCTGGAGCAGGGTTTGGCCAATTATATTGCCAATACTGCACCTTTACTGAATTTGGATCTGGAACAGATTGGTTATCCTTATAGGTTACCTCTATTTTATATACATCTCTTGGCTCATTCCACTCTACTCCTATATGTGGCTCACCTTCCTCAAATTCTGCTGCTGGAAGCCAATAGAGAACGTCTTCTTTATCCCTGGAAGGCCCAATGAGATGACCTTAAATCTCGTTTGGCTATTTCCCTGACCACCACTTAATTTCCCCAAATTCCACAAGATTAACTAACTTTTCTTCCTTGATACTATTCACTTAATGCCTCCTTTATTTTTTTAAATTACCTTTTTAGCCCACTTATAGTTAACCCTTGAATAAAATATTTGGCAAAGAAAAAGAAGAAGCCTATCATAGGAATAGTCATTAGTACACCATAAGCCATTTGCAAGTTCCATTGAGTGGCATGAGATCCAGAAAAAAGCTGTAGACCTATAGCAAGCGTATACTTATCTTGACTATTAAGCCATATTAAGGGAGCAAGAAAATCATTCCAATCATAAACAACCTGAAATATGGCTACAACAGCTAAAGCTGGTTTAGCTAAGGGATAAATTATTCTCCAGTAGATGCCAAGTTGTGAGGCTCCATCTATTCTTGCCGCATCGGACAATTCCAATGGAATGGTAAGAAAAAATTGCCTTAATAAAAAAATTAAATATGCCTGTCCGCACCAAACAGGGACAATCAAAGGTTTAAAAGTATTTACCCATCCTAAATATCGGAAAAGAACATAAAGAGGAACCATCATTGAGGCAAAAGGAATCATCATTGAGCCTAAAGTTATCACAAATATAATATCCCTTCCCGGCCACCTAAGGCGCGCGAAGCTATAAGCAATCAATGGATTAATTAAAAGAGCTCCTCCTAAATTAAGGATAACAATAATTAAGGTATTCCTTACATACTGAAAGAAAGGAGAAACACTTATCATCTCTGCATAATTTCCCCATGCTACTGGACTGGGCAACCATTTAGTAGAAACAGCGAAAACTTGAGCTGGCGTTTTAAATGATGTTGAAATTAGCCAAAAAAGAGGTATTGTGTAAATAATGGAAAAACCTATTAAAATTAGATACATAAATATTTTGGCTGTCTTAAGCTTAAATTTTTCAGAGCTAATAGTCTTCATTTTCTACCCCCTGCCTCGTAATAGACCCATTTAGAAGATGTCTTAACTATAAACAATGTAATAATAAATATCACAATAAATAGAATTAAAGCCATTGCTGAAGCCCGGCCCATTCTAAAGAATTTAAAAGCATTATTATATAGATATAACACGTAAAATGTGGTTGAATACATAGGCCCTCCTTCTGTTATTATATAAGCCTGGGTAAAAACCTGGAATGAGCCTATAATGCCCATAATTAAATTAAAAAAAATAGCAGGGGTTAAAAGAGGTAAGGTAATATGAAAAGTTTTTTTAAACGCAGTAGCTCCATCTATTTCAGCTGCCTCATAAAGCACCTGAGGAATGTCCTGTAAAGTTGCTAAAAATATTATCATTGCTCCCCCTACTGTCCAGGTTCCCATTAAAATCAAGGCTGGCTTGGACCAACTTTCACTAGCAAACCATCCTGGTCCATCTATACCTATCTTATATAATAAGGAATTTACCAAACCATAATTGGGACTGAGCATCCATTTCCATAAAACGGATGAGGCTACCAAAGGAACAAGGACAGGTAAGTAAAAAAAGGTGCGAAAGTACCTTTGCCCCCTTACCTTCTGATTTAAAAAAAGTGCAAGCAAAAGAGCAATGATCAATTGCAGAGGAACCACTGCACTATAATAAATAGTGTTATATAAGGACTTCCAAAATAAAGAATCATGCACTAAAACCCTATAATTATCAATTCCCACCCACACTGGAGACTCAATAATGTTATATTCTGTAAAGCTATAAAAAATGTTTGCAATAAAAGGATAAAAAACAAAAATAGAAAGTCCTACAAGCCAGGGTACTGCAAATAAATACCCCCCTGCTGCCTCTCTTGTTCTATTCCTTATTTTCATTTTTGGCTTATTTTCCCTCCCCACCCTAAGGCAGGGAGGGAAAATTTAAATCTCCTTATGTTTATCTCTTTTCGTAGAATTTATCCAGCTCTTTCTGCATAACAACTTGAAGTTCCTCCAAAGCATCCTTAGGGCTCATCTTTAGATGCATAACCTGCTGATAATATCTGGTAGCTTGGTCTGCAAATATGGTCCTTATAGGAAAACCAGGAAGAGATGCCTTTCCATACTTATGATAATCTATACTTATTCTTTTGAAGAGGTCATAACGAGACATTTTTTCGAAGTCTGGCGAAGCAGCTACATCGTATCTTGCAGGTGTCTCTCCAAATTTGGTAGACCATATCGTCGTCCCTTCAGTAGCCATCCAGCTAATGAAAGTCCATGCCTCCTGAAGATGTTTGTTTCCCCTTGGAATATACATGACATCAACATAATTAGTAGTGACAGGTGTTCCACTCTCAGGGTAGGGCACCATGCCAACATCATAATTAAGGTCGGGAGCATGTTCAGTTATATGCCCAACTGACCACGGTCCAAACTCTGCCATTGCTAGCTTTCCTTGTTCAAACCATCCTTCTACCTCTGGACTTACAGCCTCGGCTGAAACTATAAATCGCTCTATTTCCTCCGGTCCGTTTTTTCTAGCCCAAGAAGCAAGGTATTCCAAGGTTTCTATATTTTCAGGATCGGTAAGAGTCATTTCCTTTTTTTCAGGATCCCACAAGCGCCCGTTGTTTCTATAAAACCAATATATGGTCCAATTTGTATCAAACGCCCTGACATCTCCCGGGAACCAAAATCCTAAAGTTGTAATTTGTCCTTGCTCATTCTTCTTGGTTAACTTTTCAGAAGCTACTGCCAAGTCTCTCCAATATTTTGGAGGATTTTGCGGATCTAGTCCTGCCTCCCTAAACAAGTCTACATTGTAAAATAAACCTTCTGATGAGGAAACCCAAGGAAGACCGTATAGTTTGCCCTCAAATTTCATATAGTCCAACACCTCAGGAAACCAGTTTTGAGGTCCCATCGTTTCCTCATTTTCCTTCACAAAGTCATCCAAGCAGGCAAACATCTTTGCATAAAGGCCCGCATTTGTCCCTCCAAAGATAGTAACCATGTCAGGAGGATCTCCAGCGGCTATAGCCGTTAACAACTTTGGAATCATCTCACTATAGGGTATAGTTAAGCCTGTCACCTTAATTTCTGGATGAGTTTTGTTAAATGCACTAAGTATCTCCTGATGCTCTTTTCCCCAGAATCCTCCCCAACTGAACCAATAATTAATATTTACGGCCGCATTACCATTTGCTGATGCCAATGAAAATACGCTCAATCCAGAAATGACTAAAACTACCAAAAAACTCGTTACTCTTTTTTTCATTTTTTTCTCCTTGAGTTATTAAAAAACCTTCCTTTATTTCCCAGCTAATGGCCTATTTACTTTCTCACCTCCCTCTGGCTTCATTTCTAGTTTCCATAATTGCTTATAGGAAACAGACAAAATTTGAATTAAATTGACATTCCCTCTTTTATCTTCTTCAAAGACTCCTCAGAATCTATACTGGGAAAATATTCTAATCCTATGTATCCTTTGTAGCCTAATTCATCTATTCTCTTAATAATGTTAGGATAATTTAACTCACCGGAATAAAGCTCGTGTCTTCCTGGAACACCAGCAGCATGAAAATGCCCAATGATATCGATATTTTCCTCAATGCTAGAGATAATATTTCCTTCCATTATCTGCATATGGTAAATATCATAGAGCAAACGGATATTGGGATGGCTGATTTCTCTTATGATTCTGGCCCCTTCTTTAACCGAATCAAGAAAATATCCTGGATGGTCTATCAGAGTATTCAAGGGTTCTAAAACTAAGATTATGTTCTCTTTTTCTACTACTTTAGAGGCTTGGCTCAATGTATCAATGATATTTTTTCTTTGCTCCTCATAACTTCGGCCTTCTACTTTATTGCCGGTACAGGTTATTAACTTCCTGCAATTGAGCCTATGAGCCAGGGGAATTAGCTCTCTTAGTCTTCCTAGATACTTCTCTCTATCCTCAGGTTTCACCAAGAATCCTCCATTTTCTCCCTCGGAAGAATTTACCACAAAGTCAGTTACCTCAAGGCCTAAATCCTTAACAACTTTAGCTATAGCCTCGATGTCCTTCATTTCTTTAAAGAGATTGGCTCCATCAAAGCGGCGATTATGAAACCAAAACTCAATCCCTGGAAAACCTATTTTAGCTACTCTTTTAATCCTCTCTATGTAAGGCAATTCTGTAAATACTGTCTCTATACACACACCTATCTTTATCATTTGCCTTTCTCCTCATTTATAAGAAAAACCTATGCTTACAGATATGCTTCTGCCACTTTTCGGATGCCCTCGGCAATCATATCACAGTCTTCCTCCTTCATCTGAGGAGGAATATCTATATGAATGGAGCGGCCCAGCCAATCCAGAGTATTAGGACACATATCAGGCGAATATTTGATTTCTGGACCTTTATAATAGGGACAGGCATAAGGACAACCTTCGGGGGTAGCTGTCTCTTTATTTATGATGAATTCCCAATGAGCATAGATATGCCAGTCCGGTATCCCTTTATTGTATATAGAGCTTGCCTCTATACCCTCTGTTTTTAGAGCTTTAGCAAATTTTTTGGTTATCTCTATCGTAGGTAAGAAAAAGATGAGGGCAATACCTGTATCTCCGGCCGGATCATTAAGTCTGCGAAATCTTAGACTTTCTATATCCTTGATAGCATCTTTTATACTTGCTTTGTTTCTTCTCATCTTCTCAATAAGCCCGTCAAGGCGTCTAAGTTGTACTCTAGCCACCGCTCCTATTAATTCGGGCATACGGAAATTAACTCCCGGGAAAAGCTCACCCTCATAGCGAGCTGGAGCAAAGCGATCCGATCTCCAACAGGCAGCAGTATCATGATAACCCTGGGCCCGGTTATAAAATAGATCATCATCAGTAGCTATCATACCACCTTCACCAGCAGTAATTATCTTGTGATATTGAAAACTAAAAGCATTACAATCTCCGAAAGTACCCAAATACTTTCCCTCAAAACTTCCTCCACAAGCCTGAGCAGTGTCTTCTATTACTTTCAGCTTATGTTCTTTGGCTATCTCCATAATTCTATCCATCTGGCAAGGGGCCCCCCGCATATGGACAGGAACTATTGCTTTAGTGCGGGAAGTTATCTTTTTCTTTAGATCCTCCGGGTCCAGAGTAAGTGATGCATCAATTTCTGCTATTACGGGAATAGCTTTGGCGGCAATTATCGCCGCACAGGAGGCAAAGAAAGTATATCCAGGGATAACTACTTCATCTCCCGGACCTACACCCACTGCTATTAGAGAGGTGATGAGAGCCGAAGTGCAGGAATTTACTGCTAGAGCGTGTCTTACTCCCATCATTCTAGCAAACTCCTCTTCCAGCATTTTCACTCTGGAAGGAAAATCCTCGGGTCCATAATAGCGAAAGAGATACTTA
>JAHLWT010000131.1 GCA_019057775.1 Promethearchaeota archaeon | reverse complement strand
AATAATAATTTTTTTAAACTTAAAAATTTGATTTTGGAAATCTACAATTATTTTATCAATAATTAAAGAAATTAATTTATATTAGATCCTTCAAATGATCATTAATATATCAAAATTAATTCTACTGAGGTAAAATACTTTGAATAAAGAAGATATCTGTTTTATGTCGGCTTTCGAGATGCGAGAAAAAATCAAAACTCAAGAATTATCATCAATTGAAATTACTGAAACCATAATTGAACGAATTGAAAAAATCAATCCTATAATAAATGCTTATTGTACTCCTACTTTTGAATTAGCAAGAGAAATGGCTAAAATAGCTGATGATTCTATTAAAAATGGACAAGATCTTGGACTTCTAATAGGAATTCCAACATCAATTAAAGATTTAATGCTCACAAAAGGAATTAGAACTACTTATGGTTCACTACTACACGAGAATTTTATCCCTGATGAAGATGAAGTTACTGTAAAACGATTAAAAAATGCTGGTTGTGTAATTCTAGGAAAAACAAATACACCCGAATTCGGATCTATTGGTCTCACAAATAACAAACTTTTTGGAGAAACAAAAAATCCTTGGAATATAGAAACAAATTCTGGAGGATCAAGTGGAGGTGCAGCTTCTTCAGTTGCAGCGGGAATAGGACCTTTAGCTTTAGGATCAGATGGAGGAGGATCGATTAGACTTCCTTGCAGTTGTTGTGGTGTGTATGGGCTAAAACCAACATTTGGACGCATTCCTCGATATCCACATGATACTATAGCATTTTGGTCAATGGACCATTATGGTCCAATAGTTCGCTATGTAGAAGATGCAGCATTAATGTTGAATGTAATGAAAGGACATCATCCTGGTGACAGTAATAGTTTTCCCGATGATAACATCGATTATACTAAAATTTTTGAAGATAAACCTAAGAAATTAAAGATTGGATATTCAATGACATTAGGATTTGGAAAAATTCTTGAAGATGAAGTTAAAGAAAGTGTTCTCAATGGTGTTCAGAAGTTTGAAAAATATGACTGGGAAGTAGAAGAAACAAAACTAAAAATCAAAAATCCTGGAACGGCATTTAAAACATTGGTTAGCATAGGTTATGCTTATGATTTACAAAAAGAATACAACAACAGGCCTGAAGATATTACCCCTGACTTAAAAAGTTCAATAAGATTAGGTCTTGATAATAATTCTATGAATATTGGGAAGGCTAGAGAACAAAGAAAGAGAGTTTACGAAGTTATGCATCAATATTTTAAAGAATATGATATCTTGGTTACACCAACAACTCCACACCCTGCCTTTAAACCTGGGTGGTTAGAAACCGGAACAGTATTTCCTATAGTAGGTAAAAAAACATTAAGTACCGTAAGTTGGATGATATATACATTTCCTTTTAATATGACAGGATTACCTGCTGCTTCAATTCCCTCAGGTTGGACTAAATCTGGTTTGCCAATTGGAATGCAAATCGTTGGAAAGCGATATGATGAAAAAACAGTTCTACAAGTCTCAAAAGCTTTTGAAGAAATTGCACCATGGCAAGATAAGCGACCCAAATTTAATTAAAAACTTTTTCTTTATTATTTATTTATTAAAAAGATTTTATTTTCGAAGTTGTTATATAAGAAGAATCTCCAATTGTGATATTTTTCTTTATGAGGTCCTCCAATATCGAGTAATCTCCGATGATACTGTTTGACGAAATTATTTTTCTTAGGAATACTCCATCTCCAATTACAGATTCGGAGAGGATACATTTTTCGAGATGTAAATTATCTCCTATAGAAACATTAGGACCTATTACTGAATTCTTAATGCTCACATTTTTTCCTATGAAAACCGGAGGAACGATTTTAGAGTCTAAAATATTTCCTGTTTGGAATTTTGATTCAAATAGTGGATCGTTTAATTTGGTTTCAGATAACAAGTATCGATTTCCTTCGAGTAATGTTTCTGGTCTTCCGAAATCCAATATTTCACTCTGCATTATATTCCCCTTAAAAACAATCCCTTCACTAATAAGTTGTTCTATTATTGGGGTAAAAAGATGTTCTTTCCCGTTTTCGAGCTTAACTTTGCTTTGTTTATCTAAAAGCTCAAACAATCTATTCACTATTTTTTTTCCAAAAAGATAAGCTCCAGAAACAGCATAATCAGAAATAAACTCTTGTGGTTTTTCCACTATTTTTTTTATTTTAGCATCATCGTCTACTACCGTAACTCCATAAAACTTAGGATTATCAACTTTTTTAATATTTATTACTCCGTCGCATTTACCTTGGTGGTAGGTTAATAGAATTGAAGAATAGTCTTCCATTGGAAGCCGATCGCTAAGAAAAATGAAAAAATCGTCATTATTAACAAATTTTTTTGCTAGTAAAATAGCATCTCCTAAACCACTAAAAAAGGGAGTATCTGCTAAATAGCCAAGCGGTTTCTGCTCGATAAATTCAATATTAAAGTAATCAGAAAAATGTTCGGTAATATATTCTGTTATTTGTCGTTTTTTATAGCCCACAATGAAAGCAATTTCCGTATTTTTTGGAAATGTTCTTTTTAGCTTAATTAGTATGTGGTCTATGAGCCTTTTCCCAGCAATTTTAAGGAACGCTTTAGGTTTTGAATAAGTAAATGGCTGAAGTCTTTTTCCTACACCTGCGATTGGACAAACTAATTTCAAATTCAAATCATAACTCTAATATTTCTCTTAAAATTGCATAATATTCCGCTTCTTTTAATTTTTCTCTTACTCTAGTTTTTAGTTTTCTTAGATAATAGTTATCTGAATTTGTTTTATTCATACCTTTGAGTTTTTTATTTAGAGCAACTCGCGTTTTTTCGTCTAAAAAATTAACTGGGATAGACTTATAATCTTGGATGGTTTTCGTCCTTTCTTCTTTATTATGTATAGTCTTGCTTTCTGAACTTTCGCGAAGAAGAATGTATAAATTTTCAACCCATGTTTCTATTCTTTCTATGTCTCCTTTTATGTACGTTCGGTTGTCAATCCAATCTTTAAATTCTATAACTTTATCTAAAAGATTCTTGCTTTTAGAGCTAAGAAGCTCCTTCTCTTTACTTTTGTGAACCAAGTTGCGAATCCGCTGTTGTTTTAAATCTTTCTTTTCTTCTTTTGATAAAGAGTTATAGATTTCCTCCTTCTTCTTTTTTTCCTCTATTGTGTCTTCATCATCAATCCATTTATCCATTTTTCATCAAGCCATTTTTCAATTAATATAAGGATTGGTTGAGAATCGAATAGTTCAAATAAGAAAAAAGTTTTGAATAAAAAAAGTTATGCTTTATTTTGCCTTGCCTTTCTGGAAGTGTTGAGTTATCAAGTAAATCCTATTATTTTTTTCTTCTAATAAACAATATACTTTCGTAACTAATCAATAAAAATAAGATTTTTATACGGAAAATTATCGATAAAATCTGTAGTCTCTTTGTCTAAATAATCTCCTAATTTGTTCATCTATGCCCCCCATAACTCGTCTTGGTGTGCTTCGATCTCTTCGATAGTAATAGATTTTTGCCAATCTAACAAGAAAAGGCGCTGACCTTTCCTTACTTTTTCTTTCAAACGCGAAATATATTCTTTTTTGTTCAAAAGTCGCACTTCTATGCCATTCGTGAACATTTCGTCCATTTTTTTGTGCAACATTTTGCCCTTGTGAGCGTTAGGAAGTTCTTTTGCGTAGCTTAACAAGTCGTTAATTGGTTGTTCGAAGGGGTTTCCGTTTGGGATTAGGGCGGAATTAAATTCGCGTTCTTTGTCGGTTCGAGGTTTTTCTATTAAAAATTCTTTAAACTCGTCGTATTCTTCTACGTGATCCCACTCTAATTCGATTTGCGGACTATTTTCTGGATTACGGTAGCATTTTAGAAGGTGTCGTGCCAAATCTAGAACTTTACTGTTGCAGAAATTACATTTAATCTTCTCTCCCTTAGCACCAATTCGGATTTTTTTGCTGTTGAGGGTTGTTTGGTTTACTATTTATATCGAGATTATCGAGATTTATCGAGATACTTAATAAAGCGTCCACAAAGTAATTCAAAGGAATATTAATTCCAAGAATCAATAGCTATTTATATAATTTGAAATTAGTAAAGTTAGGTAGGAGCCTAAAAAACTAAAATAACAAAAGAATTTTGAGTTCTAGAAATTACAAATCACGCGCTAAACAATGTTTACAGACGAAGATTTTTTTTTCTTGATATTGTTGTACGTAGATAAAATTCCCGCACTTAAAGCAGAGAGTGCTGGTCCTATGCTCCTCTAATAATCTTCCAAGGTGATTAAATAGATTAGATTGATGGTGAATATTTATCTTCTGCATAGAAATATCTTTTTGGAACTTTAAGATTTGGTGTTCACTAACTTTTAAATCTAAAGAATATAAGATAATTTCGCTCGTAACAAATGCACTTATCAACGGATAAGAAAGATAAATTGCTGTAGCGAGAATAAGAGATTCTTTCTTATATACTTGTTTTTCAGTTAAAATCCTTAAGATTTTGTTAGAGATGGCTTTTATTCGCTTAATTTTGATTAAAAATCCTTCTAACAGTCTGCTCTTTACATGTGGTATTTTTTTTCTTTGAATTAAGATAATTATTTGCTCAAGATACTCAAGTATTAAATCGATATCAATAACCTCTTTAATTGCATGACCAAAATTCTGCCGTAGATTTTTTATTTTGAGATTATCTCGTAGCGCAACGTCACTGATAGCAACGAGATTCGAGATTTGGATTTGGGATATTGTTGGTAAACTTAACACTAACACCAGACCTAAAATAGTTTTCTCAGCACGAAAAATGCCCATCTTAAAGAAGTAATTGCACGTCTTTGATATGTTCTTTTTAATTTGATCTTTGTTTTCTAAGAGAAGGCTCGAAAATTTGTCCAAGGGGACTTTCTTACGTTGCTTACTGTTTATATCTTCTATAAATGAATCAAATAATTGAATAACAGGTTTATAGTTCATGTAAAAATTAGCGACTTGAGGCGTGATCTGCAGTTTTTTAGCTTGGCATTCCATTTTATTTCTATTTCTATAAGTTAATTTTTTATTTATCTCACGTTTCTGGGGGGAAATATATTTGTATTTAGTGTAATCCTTTAAATTTTCTTTAATAATTTTTTTTGTTAAATTTTTACTGCGATTAATCTTTTGAGCGATTTCCGGATGACCATATCCGTTCTGTCTGAGTTGACAGGCAATATCAACCTCCTGTTTCGTAATGTGATATCGAATTTTGTAATTCTGAAAATCTCCCAATCTGCGTTCTAATACGTAGATAACCCTATTTTTGGATATTTCCATAGTTTTAGCTATTTTTACAAATGAGTACCCTGCGCTCCACATCTCCACTACTTTGAAAATTAAAGGAATAGTTAGTTTCTTTTTATCTTGTTTTTTATGTTCTATAAGAATCTTGCTTACAACAAATACACTGAGATTGAGAGACTCAGCGATGTTTTGGTTAGAGAAATGTTCGTTTTTTAGTCGTAAAATCGAAGAAATCATCTTTTGAGTAATTTCTAAGTTGAAGGGATTGAATTGGCGAAATCCAGGAAATTTTTCTTCTTATATTTATGATAAGCCAATCAAAACCAAAGTATATCGTACGCCACCAGGTTGTGCGCAACTCGCGCCGCTTCGCTCTGTGCCCCATTATAAATTTGGATCATTCGGTGTCAATGCGGCACTGTACTCCGCTTTACTGAAGTGTCACAACCAGATGTGAGAACAAAAAGAGCAGTGCAAACAAAAAAAGGAATTCTCTTTTTCATTAATATAGATATCGCAAAATTATTTCGGTTTGTGTTATTTATAATATCTAAAATTAAAAATTAGTAAAAAATCCTAGAGAGATAGCTTAATATTCCTTCAAGTGATTTATATATCTAGAATGAATGTAAGGGGTATTATTTATGGCGAACTAAATAATTTCGCATCTCACGACTCCTTCTCTCGTATCACCTGTATATCACACCCTTAAATAAGGCTTTTTTCTGCTCTTAAATTCATGGAAAAACTTCAAATTACAAGGAGCTCACCCGATCACGGTGAACTGGTCGAGCTCTACAAGAAAGAATCGAGAACTAAGCTGAAGGAGCGATATCAAGCGCTTTATCTAATGATAGAGCTTCGAAATTGTACTAAAGTAGCAGAACTGATAAAAAAGTCTCGAAGAACGGTTCAAACCTGGGTAAAGACCTTTGCCGAAGGAGGATTGGAAGGGTTGATACCTAATTCACCTCCGGGGCGCCCTTCTAGACTTTCACTAGACCAAAAGGAAGAACTAAAATTGGATATCCTAAGGCACCCTCGCGAATTAGGATACGAGTTTAGCAACTGGGAAGGAAAATCCGTTGCAGAACACATTCATGTAAAGTTCGGCGTATTCCTAACGGTGCGAGCAGCTCAAAAACTACTTCACGCATTAGGCTTTTCACTTCAGCGTCCGAAATACAAGTTTCCTAAGGCCGATCCTGAAAAACAAGAAGAATTCCTGAAATCATTAAAAAAAAACTGGATTCTCTTGGACCAAACGGCGTAATATTATTCCTTGACGAGGCAAGCGTTCAATTCTCTCCGACATTCACGTGGATGTGGTCGTTGAAAGGTCATCAGCCAGAAATTTACACTTACAGCGGTCGAAAACGCCAACACCTAGTTGGAGCTGTCGACCCTGTTGAGGGAGATTTACATGTGGCGTTTTCTGACACGCTAAAAGCTCCACAGTTTCAACACTATTTAGAGAGGTTTCTTGCCAGGTATCCGAGCTCTAAGAAGCTCATCATCGTTTTAGACAACGCTCGAGTGCATTATTCAAAAGAACTGAAGCCTTTTTTAGAAGCCAATAAAGATAGACTCGCACTCGTGTTTTTGCCGCCTTATTCTCCCGATCTAAATCCGATGGAATGGTTCTGGAAGTACTTGCGGAAGATGATCACGCATAACACCTTTTTTGGTACTTTCAAGGAATTCCAGCGCGCTCTGATAAAATTCATCGTAAAACATAAAACCTCTTCACCAGAACTTAAGACTCGATGCAGTTATGAGAAATTATTTAGTTCGCCATAAATAGTTAACTTTATAAATTAATCATGAATTTTTTATTACGGAAAATTTTTTTCAATCAATTCCAAAAGAAAAAAAAAGGTAGGAAATTTAATGAGAAAAAAAATTGAAATAATTTTAGCTGTAACAATCTTAACAATATTTTCAAGCAATCTAATCAGTGGAATTAATAATATATCTTTGAATGGATTTGAGACCGAAGATTTATTACATAGTGCCGATCCTCCAACTTCTTATACAAATGATAATTCAGATGGATCTCCTAGAAGAGTTGGCCCATGGGGTATTACTATGGCTGATCTGGATGCGGCGTATGAATGGACTGTTTATATGACAAGTGGAGACTGGTCACAATACTATGATTACAATGATTATTTATATGCTAAGTATGGTGGCAACGTTTTTTCTTCGTGGAATACTATGTATTTTTCGATGTATTGGGATACTTTAGAGGACCAATACGAAGGATCATATAGTCTTGACAGTATAGAAATAGCTTTTAAGCATTGGGTTATTTTTTACGGACAATCTGCTTCCTTCTATCTAAAAATCTATAATTGTCATTCAGAACAGTATGAATCACTATTTAGCGATGTTTATAATCCTGTTTTTTGGGATATGGGCGAATTTCATTATGTCACATTCGATGAAACCGATTTATCAGATTCAAATTTAGAACACTATGTAAGTGATTACGGGAAAGTAAAAATAAGAGCAATCTATTATGTAGAGTCTAAATGGACATGGATATTCTTTCCTTTCTGGGGGCAATGGAATAGTATTATAAAAACAGAAGTAGATTTGGCAACTGTAAAAACTACATGGATACTGTGAATTATCTTAAAAAACTAAGAAAAAATAATTCCTAATTTATTAGGATAAAAAAAATATTTTGTAATAAAGTCTAGGTAGAAATATTGATGATTGATTGATAATATTTCTACCTTTTTTTTTTATATTTGTTAGATTGGCATTTTAAAATTTGTTTTCTTGTCCTAGACCATCATTTTCATCTCATTATATATTTTTCTAATCTTTTCAAACTGATTTGAATTCAATTTAAAATTAATCTTCTTTGAAATTTTATAAACACCATTCAAATTGAGTCCAAGTTTAGAAAATCAATACCCCTTTAAAGTAAAAATATAATCCTAGGGGACTATAAAATAAAATAGTGAAACTTTTCATGCAATATTAATTACTACAAGTAGAAATAAACATGACGGTAGATTCTATTATTATTAAAGGAGCAAGGCAAAATAATCTAAAAAACATTGATGTTAAAATACCAAGAAATAAATTAGTAATCATAACCGGAATAAGTAAATTCACCTAGCCCTCCGGATATCCAAAACCTCATATTAACCATAGAATATTTCTTTTAATTTGAAATTATTATGAATTAGAAAATTTTTTAATGTCAGGTTCTAGATTATGAATGGGAAATTAATTTATTATAATATGAATAAAATTAGTTAAGGAAAAAAGATGTAAAATGGATTATTTCTGGATTTCACTCTATTTATTAAAAAAGTTTAATGTTAATAAGTTTCTAAATTGGATGAAAACTTATCATAAAATCAATATTGAAAATAGAAACATAAAATATTTCCAAGGAATACACTTCATCGTTAGATGTTTATTAAATAACTATTTAGATTCGATTTGGAGCGAAAATATCTTTAATTTTAAATCAAATATTCAAACAAATAGAATAGGAAAAGGAAAATACATATTAGAGGATAATTATTTTGGTTTAAAAGGCTTTGATTCCATCAAATTAAAAGATATCGAGATTAAAGATGAATTATCAGTAGTATTAATTAAAATATTAAATCTATCAGAAAAAACATTGAAATCTCAAAATTTTGAGGATCTAAATAACAACTTTAATGATTTTATAAAAGGAATGAATTTTTTCTATGAAATTTTTGATAAATACATAATTGTAAATAAAAATATCCATTTAAAGAAAGAGAAATATTTATGGATTATTTTACAGTTTTATACTTTCGCTTATTTTAATAATACAGAAAGAGGACAGCCAATCGCATCTATCAGTCGTGTAAGAAAAGAAGCAACGCTTTATCCTCCAAAATATAGAAAAGAAATGTTTTTGGGTTATAAATTTGGAGTTCAATATCTCTGGTATGTATTATTAGGTGAAGAATTCAAGAATTCATCTCTTGAGTCTTTGCATCAAGCTGATAAGTCTTTATCAAATATTAGTATTGGTAGTCTTGAAAAAAAGTCAATAAAAAGAAGATATCCAAAAAATTGGAGTTCTTTTTTGAAGATTGAAAAACTATGGAAAGCTTTTGATTCTTTTTTTAATAGAATAAACAATGAGATAATTAAATCTTTGGAGAAAAAATATAAAATAGAATATTGGAAAGATTGGGCACTAAACAAAAACTTAATATTATGTAATAAATCAGAAGAGTTTCTCAAAAAATTAAAAATTAAAATTTTCCAGAATTTAAATATAAAAGGCTTCACTGAGGAACTTATGCCGTATAGTATAAAAACTTCAAAAGAATTAGAAAAAAAATTCAATTATCTTCCAGTTACTCTCTTACATTTAGATTATCGAAAATCGTTTGAAGGATATGGTAATTTCATAAGAATATTATGGGGAACTGTTTATTTAAGAAAATTTTATAATAATAATAATGAAATTTATGTGAAAAGAATTAAACATAAAATCCAAAAAGGTCATTTTTATTCATATGCGATATTAATAGATGGAGAGGGGTGGTTACTATTTCATTATCTGGGAACAGATGATCCTATGACCAATAGTAATGATGATAGAAGATTAATCGAAGATAATCTGCAAAGAGCAAATAAAGAAATTCCAATAATAATTGATGAATTTGAAATACTTGAAGAATTACTAGTATTTTGCTATAAACCTAGATATTTATATAAAAGTAATCTAATACGACAAGGTGATGCATTTATTTCATATCTTAAAGGAATATTTTTCGAGTTGCTGTTATATTATATATTAAATGGAAAAACAAAATACAAACAAATTAAATTAAGAACTAAGATTGGTAATAAGAATGATCATAAAGAGTTTGATTTATTATATAAAGATCAATCTAATATTTTACATCTAGTTGAATGTAAAATCGATTTGCATGAATCGGGTGTGGAAGAAATTTTAAAAAAATCGAAAAAAATTCAGATTCTGATATCTAAGGATGAAAATTTAAAAAATTTATACAAATTAAATAATGATTTTATGTTTATTATAGATGTTTGGGTTTGGAATCCAGAATTTCGAGAGGATTTAAAAAGAAAGCTAGAAAAAGATAAAAGAATAAAAATTATATCTTTTCAAAAACAGACGAAAGGTTGGAACATTCCTAGTGATATGAAAAAAGCATATAACTTTATATTAAACTTTAAAATTGATTATTTAAAAAAATTCATTGATGATTCTTATAAAAATTATAACCTCCAAAAATCGATGGAAGAGAGAAATTAATTAAACATATGGATCTATTAGCTTTATAATTTGTTTACAATAAACTTTTAC
>JAHLWT010000130.1 GCA_019057775.1 Promethearchaeota archaeon | reverse complement strand
ATTTGCTCAGGCGCGATTTTAGGATTAATTGGTTTCAGCTTCTATAGAAAAAGAAGGTTAACTTTTCTTCTCAAATCCAATCTAAATTGAAACTTCCAGTTCTCCCAAACGTAATGGATTTTCATTTTTTCTTGATCCTTCCCGTTTATGACCTTATTCTGTTGAAGTGACGTACGGTATTGAAGGATTAATAGATAAAAATGTGGTTAAGAATTCAGAAGGATATATTTTTTATGAAATTACTAGTTTTCAAACGTTAATTAACTATGAATTTCTAGCTTATTTTTACCCAAATTAAGAGTTCTAAGATTTTTTAAATCTCCAATTTTTGAAATCCAGTGGAAATATTTAAAATATGCCGGGATTTTGTTTTTGCTTAAGGATGTTGTTTTCATTTCTATATCTTTAATCAGTGTTCTTATTTAAATATAGCATAAGTTCTGTTATTCACCGATTTTCTGTACAATAAAAGATAATATATCTCAATTTTATTAAGTTTATTAAATACATACAAATTCATCCATGCTGTAATTCTGTAATTTTAGTCTTCTATAATAATCTTCACCAATTTCAATAATAAGTCCATAATTCTCTTAAAAATTCTTAAATTAAAGTGTGGTCCCTACTCTACGAGACACAAACAAGTGTCGAACTAAAATAGGGGTAGGAGGGTGAAATCAGAGTGTAATTACTTACACTACCAAAAGACAAAAATTTAATGATTGACTTACGCTCAATATTTTAAGTACACTTCCTTTAGATAATATTTGAGTCGGTTTTAACCTTAGAAGTTTGACGCTCTGAGGTTTTTTAGCCTTAAACTCATTAATTGCTATATTACGTAGAAATTTTTCTACTTTTTTTTGATTAATTAGAATAATTTATACCCTTCTTTTTTTAATTTTAAATTTATTTCCTTAAAATATTCAGCAACACCAGGATTTCTATTATTTATGTTACTTTTCTTATTCTTAGATATATCTTTACAACAATCAAGTAAACTGCGACCTCCAATACCGCAACTCCCATAACCGCTCCTATACGAAGTGTTAAATCAGAATTACTAAGATCTATTTTAATTACAACCTCTATATTAATCTCTTCGATATTTTGTAGATTATCGACGCTATAATAATATATTTTATGCTTCCCGAAATCATACTGCTCCAATGTAAATTCATCAATATATTCTTTTATATTACCATTATCTATTCGATAGTAAGTTGTATTTACACCTGATCCACCTAGAGTATCTTGAACACTTAATGAGAATCTAGTATTCTTGTCAATTTTATTAGTTCCGCTCTTAGGTGTATATAATATTAAACTTGAAGGTGCTGTCCTATCAATTTGCAGCATTTCAGATTCAATAATTTGTTTATTATTATTCTCATTAAATTCATCAATACTATTACTAGGATCAATTATCCACCCAACATAATAAACACCATCCGAAATAGATGCGGGAAGCGAGCCTGACCATGTTGATTCAATATAACTATTAACACCTAAAGAAGAAATAATATCTGTTCCTAATAGATAATCATCGGTACCAACAGTAGAATCTATTGATAGATAAAAAGACACTTCGAAAGCCCCGACTGAAGTAAGTCCGATATTTTCAATATTATTATATATATCGAGTGTAGAAGAATGAAATGAAATTTGATTTGGACTAAAACTCGAATAATTAAATCCTCTATCTCTTAGATCTGGTAAAGGATTTGATGAGTCTTCATTTAACCATAAAGAGATTTGGTCAAATTTATCTTTATTTAATCGCGTTCCAAAATTAGGGTATGCCTCATCTTCATATGAATAGGCATGAATGCTTACGATATATCTATTAGTACCATCATACGTCCATACTGGACTACCGCTCTGCCCTGGAGCTGCATCCAACCAATACCAATGGTTATATTCGTCAGCAGAATCTCCATAATCCGATGTATTATACATCCTCTCTCCATTATCTAAATCACCAGGATATCCTGCGGTATGCAACATTCCGGTGTAAATGGAATGGGAAGGGCTTTCCCATTGACGACCTAGCCATCCTGTATAATCCCCCATATTGGTGTCAATTGTTAAAACTGCCCAATCATGTTCTTCCATCTCATCTTGAGTCCAGCCTGTATAAGAACGCATATTAGTGACCATAGCACTTCCAAAGGGTTCATAATTACCATCCATCCCCGGAACTACTTCGACTCTAGAAGCCCACCCTCCATTATCGTGTAAATAAACATTATGCCCACAAGTTAATATATGAAATTCGTCAATTATCGCCCCAGAACCAACCCATTTAGTATCATCATCAGCAGTAATATACAATTTACATATAGAACTCCAAGGATACTCATCGGTATTTGTAATCCTTTGCCTATCATCAGGAGGAAATATTGTTGATGAATGTAGTTCTTTAAAGGTGCTTACTTTATCAATTGATCCTTTTTCCCCCGAAACTATACCACTATCTATTTCTTCTTTATTATTTTCCAGACTTTTTCGTATAGTAATCGTCTCAATTTTATGTGTTAGATCATACTCGATTATACTAGTATCATTAGTAATGAGAGTTGATTCTTTTTTAGAAATAGAATAGTTAAATGAGTCTTCAATAGGTCGCCATTCAATTTCAGGGAGGAAAACTGTTTTATTATATAAAATAGGTGGTTCATTTATTTCATTTTTTATTTCTATAGTTGAAGATGCTTGAGGTAAAAATGCTAAAAAACATATGATATTCACAAATATGAAAGTAGAAAAAAATAATAGACTGATAACTCTTTTCATAACCCACCCTAGGATTAAATTGTATTAATAACCCAGATGATATGATTCTTTTTAACCTTTACTTTTGAAATTGAGATCATCCATGACATAAATTAATTCGTTCCTTGGCATAAACATATGACTTCTTCAAATTCTTCTAAATCTTCCCTATAAATCTCCGTTTTACCTCTTCGGTTGCATATTTGACATTGATCTATTGACTGAATGAAAGTTATATTATTTTCTACTATCATTACAATTTTATATTGCTCAGACTTTTAAAGAAAAAAGTTATAAAATTCATCTGGAATAAAATGTTAAAAATTATATAGGGTACCTACATAAATTAAACTTGTTTGTTACGGAACTAGCAAAAATTGAATCTCAAGCTAATAATATGAAAGATAGTAATATCACAGATGGCGTTATGCTCCCTGAAGTGGATTGCCCGCTATTTAGCTCATTTACATTTGTAAAAGGGATAGGTTTAAAAACAGAGACAACCCTCAAAGAATTTGGAATAAACTGTTGGAATGACGTGATAAAAAAGCAGTGTCCTGAATTGTTTCCAAAAAAGAAATGGTATTCTTTATGGAATGGCGTCAATTCAGCTATAGACGCATTAAAAATTCTCGATGTTTCCCAATTAACAAGTCTCATACCAAAAACACAGCATTGGAAGATGGTTCCAAACTTTATTGACCGCATCGCCTACCTTGATATTGAAACGACGGGTTTAAGCCCTCGATATAGTCATATCACGACAATCGCTGTCTATGATGGAACAAATGTTCACGATTTCGTCAGAGGAGAAAATTTAGATGAGTTTCCCACCTTTATTTCACAATTTCCTGCAATAACAACTTTTTATGGCAAGGCATTCGATATTCCATTTATTAAACAAGAAATGAGAATCAATTTTAATCAAATCCATTTTGATGTATGCTTCTTACTCAGGAAATTAAAGATAAAAGGAGGATTGAAAAAAATTGAGAAGAGGTTTGGAATCTCACGTGGAGGACTCGAAGACTTGGATGGGTATTCTGCAGTGCTCTTGTGGAATAGATTTAGAAAAACCAAGAAAAAGGAATATCTCGAAACGTTATTAGCCTATAACAACGAAGATGTTATCAATCTCGAATTCCTCTTGTATCAAGCATACAATCTTTTGATACAAAAAGAACATTTCTTTACATCCCCTTTAGAACTTCTAAAAAAGAAGATAAAAAATCCTTTTCAAGCGAATAAACGAGTAATAGATGAAATTTTAGGGAGAAGGACCAATTTATACAGTTAATACTCTCTTACTCTTTATTAAATCCAATATTACTTAAGATTCTCCAGCAATTTTTATTAACTGACCAATAAATTGAGTTAACTCCTCCAATACCCCCGTGTCACAATTTTTTTACACATCCAATAGTAATTTCGCTTCCACTGAAAAAGTGTTGTTTTAGCCATTGACCTGACTGTTTTTGAAGGTCAATTGTACTTTCCGAATTTGAATTAGGGAATGACGCTTTACCAATGAGTCTATTCAAATTTGGTAAGAATTCAACAAACAGGCGTTGATTCGGTTAGCGTTAAAAATTAGAACTCTTTAAGGTGGTGAGGTTTTCCAATCCTTTTATCTCTCCTATTTCATTGCTCACGAGCAATAAATTTAAATCATATTTAAACTTAATTTAATAGTTCCCAAAAATCAAAAATATTTTAAATAAATGACTTCTCAGAAATACCTATCACGAAAAAAAACAGCTATCCAGAGCATATCTCTATCACCCGCTCTTAAGGAATGGTTACAGAGGTATGTGCGTGTAAAACATCACGAAATTCCAGATGATATTCGGTTTAAGAGCGTATCATCATTTATATCTTCCCTTATAATGAGAGAATTGTCGCAGGACGGAAAATGAAATGATGTATAGTCTTGAACTTTTAAAAGTGTTTCCAACTCATTTTTTATAGCTGATTGCTATAACTGTTCTTTTTTCTTTCATTTGTATTACAAAAAAACCCGTATTGATTACAAATTATATATATTTAACTCTTTTTCGTATTACAAAAATAAATCCCTTCGTATTAATTAGTATCAAAAATCGAATTTGGAGATTCAGAATAAGAAAATCTGAAGTTCTTTACGGAAAATCATTTAATATTTATTCCTCCATTTATATCTACGGTAACCATAGCAAGAAATCAATATAACCGCAACACCAAGAAAAAAGAGCCCATAACTCGAAGCATAGCGAAGGTACCTTACTTTTATCTCACTATAAAAAATAATATCTTCTTCATCAATATCATGTGGATCATCAAGATAAAACCAAATAACCATTTTTCCCTGAAATCGTGGAGATATTTGAAGATTCATTGTAAAACCTGTTGTGTTTATAACTTCCAAGTAAGGTACGTAAGGATCATAAGGCCATCCATATTTAAAAGAATTTAAGTCATTTCTATCCATAATTTGAAGAGAAATTTTTCCGTGAGGAAGAGAAATGTTTCCGTGAGGAAGAGAAATGTTTAGAAAGAATTCTTGATTGTATGATCTCCATGGAAATTCAATGTATAGGCTATGAACACCTTTATATTCACGAGACATAGAAAGATGATGGCTATAAGCCCCATCATCTAAAACTTTAGTAATTGGATATGGTATATATAATAAGCATACACTTGCGGTACTACATACTATTATATAAAAGATTAACCATGGAAACTTTCGAGGCATAATAAATTAATCTCTCTTTTTCAATTTTTTTCTGTTAAATTTAATTTTATCTTAATCAACCCTAATATCTATCCATTTGAAATGATGAAATATTATTAATATAATCACTATTGGTAATCCATAAAATACTATTGTGCTAATAATAGTTAGAGCACTAAAGATAATTTCTTTATTAAAAATCAAATTTTCAAAAAAGTCAATTACTTTCATTTCATAAGAGGTGTATGAAAGAAGTCCTAATTCAACATCTACTAAAAATACAACAAAAAATATTTCTATAATTATATAAAATATTGGTAAAATAAGAGAAGGTACTACCTTTTGAGTTAACGCAGAAATCATAAATATTAATGATGAAAAAAATAGGAATTCTATAAATATGATTAAAAAACCCGTCAGAAAAATATGGATCGAAACAAATAACTTAGTCATAATGAAATTAATAATAATGAAGGTTGAAAAATAAACTATTAATAAAATAAAAATGCTTATCATCAAACTCAATAACTTTATGGAAAGAATTTTAGTTCTAGTCTCCGTAGCATAAATTATCATCGCGGACCTATTAGAAAATTCCTCCGAAACAATATCTGCGACAAATAAAGGGGGAAGAAGTCGAAGATATTTACTTAAAAACACAATGAAATATTGCCAATAGATTTCTTCATCTAATATCATTTGATTAATTATGTTTTGAGAATTAAACTCATTTACGATTGAGAAAAAAATAATCAATGATAAAATAATGCTTCCAATGAAACTTATTGAGAGAATCCTCCTTTTCAAATAAAAAGAGAATAAATGTTTTTCATAAAATAAGGAAGATTCTGCGTTATTCTCTCTTTTCATACAAATCTCCTTTTATTATTTGTTTGTATAATTTATTTAAAGTTCCACTAAGAGGAGTATAATTGAAATCTTTGTAATTTAATATGATATTATCCACTTTTTCTGGATTGTCAGTCCTGAAAATTATTTTATCGCTTAGAACTTTTGGTAAATCAGAAAACAAACCTTTTTCAGTAGATAAAAGCTCATTAAGTTCTCTAAGAGTCATACTCTCTTTATGATCGATTCGAGTTATTTCGTATTCATCAAATCCATAAATTTGAGCAAGTTTATATATTTTATCTGAAGCTTTTATTTTGCCGTCATCAATAAACGCTATATAATCTGCTAATTGTTCTATTTCAAGAACAATATGGCTTGAAATAATTACTGTGATTCCTTCTTCTCTTTTCAATCGAATTTTTTGAATAAATTCCTCTCTCCCTATCGGATCAATATTAGATAATGGTTCATCAAGAAAAACTATTTTAGGGTCTCCAGCAAACGCTTGAGCTAACCCTAATCGCTGCCGCATTCCTCTCGAATATGTTTTAATAGCCTTATCCCAATAGCTTTTTTTTATACCACTCCACTCTAAATAAGATTCAATTTGATTATCATTCCTTCCACCACTAATCCTTAAACTAGTAATTAATTTTAAAAACTTTCTTCCGGTGAGATTTGGATAGAATCCCACATTTTCAGGTAGAAATCCAATCTTTCTCCTTATTTTACCCGAACTTTTTAGGATATTAGTTCCGAAAATGTATGCTGTCCCATTTGATGGTTTCACTAGACCTAAGAGCATTAAAATCGTGGTTGTTTTTCCAGCACCATTGGGTCCTAAAAAAGCAAAACACGAGTCAAAGATCTCCAAATCTATATTATCTACAACTATTTTACTATAATAATCTTTTGTTAAACCCAGAATTTTGATTATGGGTTCTTTAACGGAAGCCATAAGTTTTGTTATTCACTGATTTTTTGTACAATAAGAAATAATGTGTCTCAATTTTATTAAGTTTATTAAATACATATAAATTCATTCATTTCCTTTGCTCAAGAATAGGCACTTTAAGGAAATTATAAAGTAAAAGTAATTCAACTGTTCTTCTTGCTTTCAATTGTATCACAAAAAAAACCTTATTGTATTGCAAATTATCTATATTCGCTCATGCTAAGCGAATTTTTGATTTCATTTGTATATATGTCATTGAAAGGGCAATCTTTATATGTTTAAATATCTCTCATTTATCATGAGGATGAAATTACAAAAAAATATATGTTTCAAAATTTCATTAGCAAGTTTTCTTGTAATATTATTATTCAGTAATATAACTACTATTATGAACTCTTTCTCTTATAATGGATATAGAGAAGACTCTACTTCTAAAATTCAAATTGAAGGTATCACTTTACAAGAGACAGATGAAAAACCAGAAATCGTTGGAAAATTTGCATCCTATGATCCACAGACTGGAGAAGAGGAGATATATTTTAATATAAGTAGTTATATTAAATTAAACAGTTGTACACTTCAATATAATTACTCATTCAATGATATTTTCTATGGACCATTTGTCAATTCAATGGAGTATATAAATGAAACCTTTTGGGGAATGCATTATTATAGTCTCTGGTATTCAAAAATTAATTTACTTATCTTCCCAGAATATAAAGAATACTCTTTCATTATTTATGAATGTGTATTAATTATGGATTTTGATGGTAATTATTACCAGATTGAGCTTCCCCCAGGTGAGATAACACAAACAAGCAAGAGTTATATACAAACTAATTTTCTAGCGGTTTTAATAGTTTTTGCATTTATCTTACCTCTCCCTGTAGGAATTATTATTTTAAAAACACTAAAAAGAAAAAGAATTAGAAAATTCTTAACTAAATATATTAAATAAAAACAGACTGACTAAGAAATAGAGAAAACATTAAATCTTCAAGATTTATTCTTGTTTTTTTGCCTTTCGTAATGTGTTCATATACTTGAGTCTTTCTTTTATTATATCTTCTCTGATCCTTCTTACGTGATTATTTTTTTGTATTTGATTTTGTAGGTGACTACTATAACGATATTCAGTAATTTTTACTACACCTTTTTAGTAAGAGTACTTTATTAAATTACTTTTCATAATACGATCCAGGTTCTTTCACTTGGAAGAAATTGATTATCAGAATTTAAGCCTAACGACTCCGACAAATTACAGATTAGAAATCGTAGATAGTAATTTTGGCAGGTTATATTCAGTAATCATATTTTAGCAAGCTCTTTCAAAATTTGCTCTGAAAACTCAGTATTTTTCGCCTCTTAAAATTTAAATACTTGAATCATTATTATTTTTCCTGATAATTCTTCATTCTAAAATCCACATTATTACAGAGAAGTTATGTTAATTTCTTATAAATTTAATAATTTTTTGATTTCATTTAATTCTAATTTAGTCTATTATATAAATTCTGTAAGAAAAATGCTATACCTAAATAACTAATGGTTATAGTTTTTTCTTTTTATAACACACCCTCAATATTAAAATATTAAAAAATTAGATCATAACTATTACAAAAGAGATGTGATCCTATAACAAATACATTACAAATTGATAAGATACTCCCATCCTTCCTTTATGAAGATATGAAATATATTTCTAAATATACTGAACTTCCGTTGGAAAAGATTATTCTTGTGAGTTCAAATATGAAAAAAATCTATAGGTTTTCATAAAAGAGGAGAAATTAATGCCAAACTTGATTAAAAAACCAAAATATTGGTTTGAATTCAATTTCTACTTGATCAAGGATTTTTGTTTCATTTGTAAGAAGTCTTTTTGTAAGCCTCGTAATAATTTCTCATAGCTTTCTTTGAAATGTTGATTTTGCTTAATTTGAATTGTGTTGAGAGGTAAATTTAATTCTTTTAACTCAACTATAGTCTTTTTTCCATAACGATATAATCCGAATATATTAAGAACTTCAATTAAATCATTATACCTATTATTTTTAAATATTTTCCAATTCCTACTGACAATTTTATCTACCTTCAAATAGACCGAATTGAATTACAAATTAGAGATTTAGGGTTGATAAAATTATTGTCCGATAACAAGGTTAAAGATTTTGAATTTGAGTGCTTTTCGAGAATTTTAGAGTATTATGAAAGAGAAATCGCCGGGCATGAGAATATAGAAATCCCTATTAGTTTTCTATTGATTAAATTGATGAAGATACTGAAAGAAACCGTCAATAAGACATTAATAACTAAAGCATTGTTAATGACCATTTCATTTTTTGGGAATGTTCATGCTGATCTTTATGATAATCGGGGTATTGAAATAGATTTATTGCCAACAAAATATAGGAAAAAAGCAATTTCTCTCCTAAAACAAGAATTTCTATTAAATTAGAGGGGATTCAAATAATTATGAGAGTTATCATCGATTGGGATACATTAATTTAAATTCAAGTAAATAGTGAAATAATCGCTGTTTACTGGGTGGTAGACAAATCCATCATTTTAATAATGTGTTCGGTAGTACTCTGAGTTTTGGAGAACCTTACTAATGGCATAAAAAATACTCTGGCGTTTCCAACAATAAATTCGCCTTTATTTAGAGGAATCTTTAAAAAGCCGCTAAATTCTCTGTATTTAATAATTAAATCATCCTTTTTGAATTTTTTATTTACCCTGATAGTAAATTTACGGAGTTTTTTCGGTTTTTTGTTCAGTAAAGAATGATCTTCATTTTTTTTTAGTTTTATAAAATAAACTCCGTTAAGGAACCCTTTAAAAATAATATAAATCTGATTTTTTTTTGATATTATAAACTTGTAATTAATATTAATCTGATCGAAATGAAGCCGTTTTATTATATTATAATAAAAGAGTACCCTTCCAGGGGTTAATCCTAAAACAAATAAAACATTGAATCCGGCAAAGATAAATATAAAGAATAGGATAAACATAAAAGTAGAGAATAATTCCGATCCGGGATTAATCCAGTATAAGATGAATAAGAACAAGAATCCAAAAATGAAACATAAAATAGAGATTACAAGACTGAATTTACGTTGAAAAACAATTCCTTTAAGTCTATCATTAATTTGACTATTTTCTAAAATAAATTCTCCCATATCATTTATCTATTACATCTATAGTGAAATTTCAATAGCTTGATTTAAGTTTATTTGACAACTTTTAAATATGAATTTAAGTTTATTAATCTTTTTTTTCATTAATCCGGACATTCAGAATAAGAAAATCTGAAGTTCTTTACGGAAAATCATTTAATATTTATTCC
>JAHLWT010000129.1 GCA_019057775.1 Promethearchaeota archaeon | reverse complement strand
CTTGGTAATGCAATTTTTCTGCTAATGAAATATGATTTCTGTTCAAATTTGAACTCAATTTCATGTGAACCTTGTGGAATGATCATTCCTCTGAGAACATAATTAACCCTGAAATAATTTGCAGATTTTCCATCGATCCAAACATTCCAGCCTTTATCATAATAAATTTCAGAAAATATAGCGAGTTGGTTGGTATTGCAACTACTATGGTAAAGTAACTTGTTAGGCTGATATTTCAGCAATTGTATAATAGCAGTTGAATCCTCCTGTATAGAATAGTCGTCTAAATATCCTTTAAAACGTTGATCAATAATGGCTTCTTCAGAGGGGTTGAATTTACCAAGGGACAGAATCTCTTCATCTGCATTTTCGACAATTCTGTAATTCTTCACAAACCAACAACTCCCCAGAGCGTATGAGTTATTTAAAGGTGGCGCATTTCCATTGTAAATAATATATTTGGTATTTAACATATTTAGAACTTGTTGATTTGAAAGGGTTTTGTTCATTGTTTCAGGGCCCGAATTATTCCGTAGGGTATTTATGATATTTTGGATGCTGCCACCAATATAGAATTCGATGATTTCCTGGTATCGTTTCATTTTTGCCCCGTGATATCCTCCGATGGATTTGTGAAAATAGGAAGTTCTTGAACTGTTGAAAGTGCTTTCGGTTAGATCGAGAACCCTGAAATCCAGTTCTTTATCCTTTAATATTTCCAGGTCAGCTTTTGTAGCGGTATAAGGTTCTTTTGCTTGCCTTTTGGTTACAAAATTATCGTTGTTGAGGTATCTTCTGTTTACGGTCCATAAATCAAGAAGGATCAAAAGACCAAGACCAACGTAGAAGATTTTGACTGAAATTTTTTTAAACCGGAAAACAAGTAAAATAACAGCAGTAAATAAAATAAAAAGAAGGGATCTGAAAGCATCGGTTTGCAATATATGTTTTCTGTCGGCTCTTATAGAATTTAGCAATTCATTTGGCCATCCCGAGTTAATTAAATTCTGATCACCGGGCGATTTGAAATTCAGGAAAAGTCCCGGCATAATGGAAAAAATCAAGGCAAGTCCACCGGCGATAATCAGGGAGTATTTTAGCGCCTTGTTGAATTCAGCTTTCGGAATTTCGTTTTCAATAAGTTGTTTGATTGCAAGAATTGCCAGAAGTGGCATTGCAAATTCAGCTATAACCAGGATCATGGATACAGTTCTGAACTTGTTATAGCCCGGGAAATAGTCAATAAAAAACTCGGACAGGAATATAAGATGTTTACCCCAGGCCAGCAATATTGAAAAAATGACTATCGTAACCAGCCACCACTTTAGTTTACCCTTAACTAAAAATGCTCCGAAAAAGAATAAAAAAACAACAACCGCACCAATATATACCGGTCCGGCAGTATATCTTTGTGGTCCCCAGTATGATAGAGGAATTTGTTCAGCGATTTGTCGGGCATTTGGAACATTCAATCGTTTTAATGTTTTTAATGTTTCTGATTTTGTACCTAAAACATCAGAAGATGAGCCTCCCACAAAATTCGGAATGAACAAGTTAAAGGTTTCTGCAATTCCGTAACTATAATCATTCAGAATATAATCCTTATCCAATCCTGAGGTTTTGTTTTCTTTATCAAATGTTAGTTCAGACTTACTACGGGTTGAATACTTACCATATTCGTACGTAGTCCATATTGCCGCAATGTTGGATCCAATGGCAAGAATTACGGCAATAAAAAGAAACAGAAAGGGTCTAAAGAATTGAATAACTTGCTTTTTCTGAATAGCATCGACGAATTGAAAAATCCCAAAAACAAAAATGATCAGAAGGGTATAATAGGTGATCTGTAAATGGTTTACATACAATTGAAGGGATAAAAAAATACCGACAATTAAGGCTCCTAATAAAGGTTTGCGGGTAATGGCAAAATATACACCCGCAATAATCGGAGACATATAACCAATGGCGAAAGCTTTTGATGAATGTCCCGCGCCAATAATAATAAAAAAATAGCTGGAAAAACCGAAAGCAATAGCGCCGACTAAACTAAGCCATGGATTTACCCTGAAAATGAGCAAAGTAATGTAAAAACCAATTAAATATAAGAATAAAAAGCTGGCAGGTCTTTTACCAAGCAAAGTGATGTATTTGTGCAGATATTTCAAAATATTAGGGGAAGGAGGCGCTGAGATCAGGTATGCCGGCATTCCTCCAAACATACTGTTAGTCCACAAACTAACCTCTCCGGTCTGTTCTTTAAAGTCACTAATTTCTTTAACCATGCCCTGATATTTTACTATATCAGGTGGTTTAACTTTTTTACCTTCAAGCATTGGAGTAAAATAGGCAAATGTTATTACAAGGAAGATAATTATAGCAGACAAATGAGGTATAAGGAGTTTAACAAAGGAATACTTCATAATGAATTACTTAAATTTATTTGTAAAATAAAGGTTAAATTTACAGTTTCCAAAATAAATTAACAGTCTAACTTATTGTTCAATATTTCTTCTTTATGAAGATTTTAATGATTCTGGATCGTGAATTTCCTCCTGATTTGAGGGTTGAAAATGAAATTGAGACTTTACAGCAAAAAGGCCACGAAATACATTTAGCTTGTTTTACAAGAAAAAACAGGCTATCTGTGGAAAAAATAGGAGATCTTACTGTATACCGGGTACCGATATCTGATTTAATATATAAATCAAGCGTAGGAGCATTAACATTTCCTTTTTATTTCAATTTCTGGAGGAAATTTCTATATCAAATATTGAAGAGAGAACAATTTGACGCTATACATGTACATGATCTGCCCTTGGTTCGGGTTGGGGTTGAACTAAAGAATAAATATAATGTTCCGTTAGTAGCTGATTTACATGAAAATTGGCCGGCTTATCTACGTATTTCAAAGCATACTCAATCCATAATGGGGAAAATACTTTCTCCTAATAAAAAGTGGGTTCATTATGAAAGGGAAATATTGCAGTACGTTGACCGTATTATTGTAGTTGTGAAAGAGGCAAAAAACAGACTGGTAAGGCTTAATCTCAATGAAGAAAATATCCATGTTGTTTCAAACACTCTCAATATAAAACATTTTAAAATTAATATCCCGAAAAAATCTTCTGGTAAAATAGTATTATTTTACGCTGGTGGGATTAATTATCACAGAGGCCTTCAAACAGTAATAAAGGCATTATCTCTTGTAAAACACAGTGTACCCAATATTCGATTCTGGATACTGGGAGAGGGGAGTTATCAGCCGCAATTAATTAATTTATCAAAACAAATGGAACTGGATGAATGCGTTGTTTTTCATGGGTGGCAGCCTTATAAGAAAATGATTGAATTTCTGAACGAAGCAGATTTTGCAGTTATTCCCCACCTAAAATCAGAACATACGGATACTACTATACCTCATAAACTTTTCCAGTATATGTATGCTGAAAAACCCGTTATTGCATCAAACTGTGAACCGATTGAAAGGATCATCCGTGAAACGAACTCAGGATACATTTACAGGGAAGATAAATATACTGAATTGGTTAATATCCTGGAAGGTTTGACTAAGAACAATGATAAAGAATTAGGAAGAAACGGGAAATTTTGGGTAAAGAAAAAATATAATTGGGAACATGACTCCCAGGCTTTAATAAATGTTTATGAAGAATTGCAACAGATTTAAACAAACTCATTTATGAAACAAGCTTTGGTTAAAAAAGGACTTGTAATTGGTGAAGAAGTTCCGGCGCCAGTTGTTTCTGAAGGGTCGGTATTAATAAAGGTAGTTAATAGTTGTATCAGCGCAGGTACAGAATTGTCAGGTATTATGTCCAGTGGAACACCTTTGATAAAGAGGATAATGAAACAACCCGAAAAAGTGGCCAAAACACTAAATCTTGCCCGGACTGAAGGAATCAGTAAGGTGTATCAAAAGGTTAAGGGTGAACTCGATGCCGGTAAACCTACGGGCTACTCAGTAAGTGGAGTAGTTATAGGCGTTGGTAAAGGAGCAGATAAATTTAAAATTAGTGACAGAGTTGCTGCTGCAGGGGGTGGAATAGCAAATCACGCAGAGTATGTGGACGTACCTGTAAATCTCGTGGTGAAAATCCCCAACAATCTTGGTTTTAAAGAAGCATCTACGGTAACTCTGGGGGCGATTGCATTACATGGGGCAAGAAGGGCCGATCTTCGACTAGGTGAATTTTGTGTGGTGTTCGGTACGGGTATTTTAGGATTGCTCACCATACAAATGTTGAATGCCTCGGGTATAAGAGTAATCGCCATTGATTTGGATAATAAAAGATTAGCGCTGGCTCAAGAATATGGTGCAGAGCGGGTAATAAATTCGCAACAGGAAGATCCTGTTAGTATTGTTAAAAACGTTACACATAGATTAGGCGCTGATGCTGTGATTTTTACGGCCACAACCTCCTCAAGTAAGCCTTTGTCCCAATCTTTTAATATGTGCCGGCGAAAAGGGAAAGTAGTGTTGGTCGGTGTTTCCGGAATGGAAATTGAAAGGAAGGATATTTATCCAAAAGAATTAGACTTTCTGATATCCACCTCATATGGACCGGGCAGGTATGATAAATCGTACGAGGAAAAGGGCATTGATTATCCTTATTCATATGTTCGGTGGACTGAAAACAGAAATCTGAGTGAATACCTCAGGCTTTTGAAAACAGGAAGTTTAAACATCAAAGCTATTATTCAAAAAGTATTCAGTATTGATCAGGTTACTGCTGCATTTAATTCTCTAAAGCAACCTGAAGATAAACCTCTAATGGTTTTGTTGGATTATGGTCTTCCGGAAGTGAACTTATTGGATCAATACCGTGATCATAAACGCAAAATTGAAATCAGAACTTCATTTGCAGATAAGGATATGATTAATGTAGCTCTTGTGGGCGCCGGCAGTTTTGCTACCAGTGTACACTTACCAAACCTTAAAAACCTTAGTCGTAAATATAAAATTTATGCAATATCTGATAAAAATGGTCATACAGCCAAAGCCATAGCTGAACAATACCAGGCCAGTTATGCTACTACTAATGTAGAAGAAATACTAAATGATCAAAATGTGGATCTTGTACTCATATGTACAAGGCATGACAGTCATGCAGAAATAACGCTAAAAGCGTTGGAGAAGGGAAAGCATGTTTTTGTTGAAAAACCACTAGCCACAAGCCATGATGAACTGAAGAAAATCGAAGACTTTTACAAAAACCGCCAAATAGAAAACAAACCGGTTTTAATGGTTGGTTTTAACCGGAGATTCAGTCCGTATGCAATTGAAATCAAGAGACATACCAAAAATAGAATAAATCCACTTTTCATCCATTATAGAATGAATGCGGGATATATCTCTCCTGATCACTGGGTCCATGAAAATGGCGGACGGATTGTAGGAGAAGCCTGTCATATTATTGATTTAATGACTTTTTTCGTAGGGAAGCCTATTATATCAATAAGTTATGAGAGCCTGTCTCCTTCCACAGAACATTTTAATAGTTCAGATAATAAATCGGTTATATTAAAATATGAAGATGGTTCAATAGCTACCATTGAATACTTTGCGATTGGAAACCATAAATTTCCGAAAGAATATATGGAAGTTCATTTTGATGAGAAGACCATAGTTCTTGATGATTATAAGAAGCTAAAAGGTTTCGGATGCAACATTAAAGAAATCAATTCTTCCATAAGTCAAAAAGGACATCTGGAAGAATGGGAATGCCTTTCTAACAGTTTAACAGGAAAGTTCAATGGATGGCCTATCAGCTTATATGATTTAATTCAAACCACCCAAGTGTCATTCCTTATCAGTTATTCTAAAAATTTGCGCTAATATTCTAAAATAGTGATCTTACCTGTTTTGAAATATGTTTAAATTTTCATTTATCATACTGCACTACCTAACCCTTGATGAAACCATTGAATGTATCGAATCAATTATCAAGATGGTTGAATATGAAAATTATGAAATTGTTGTCGTTGATAATGGATCCGAAAATAATACCGGAAAAATTTTGCATGATAAATACATAGAAGTAAAAAACGTAACCGTGATTTTAAACTCAGAAAATCTCGGATATGCAAGAGGGAATAATATTGGTTACACTTATGCCAGGCATAATCTAAAATCTGATTTTGTAATCGTTATCAATAATGATACAATTATCCGACAGAAGGATTTTGTTTACAAATTAATAGAAAAATACCAGGAATATCCCTACCATATTCTAGGTCCGGACATAATTTCAGAAAAAACAGGAGAACATCAAAACCCAAGAAAAGAAACTTTAACTGATATTGAGACCATCAGAAGTTTTAACAGACATTATCGATTCTTTCTTTTCTTAAATTATTTTAATTTGGATCTTATAATTGCACGGATTAAGAAAAAATTCATCCCTGTATCAAAATTGCCAACTTCAATTGATCCTAAGTTAAATATTGAAAATAAGGAAATGAAACAGGTCAAATTACACGGAAGCACGTTGGTTTTTTCTCCATTATATTTAGAAAGGTATGAAAATGCATTTCACCCGGAAACTTTTATGTATTGTGAGGAATCCATTTTATATTTTATTGCTCAGAGGGATCAACTAAAAACCATTTATTCCCCCAAAATAAAAATTTACCATATAGAAGATGCATCCACCAAATATTTTTTGCGAAAAGATTATATGAAAAGAAGATTTTATTATAAAAATTTCATCAAATCAAGTAAAGTTCTGATTAAATTAATGAAACAGGACAAAGTTTAATAAGTGATATAATATTTACTATATGTTCAATTGCAGAGTTTGTGACAATACCGAGAACAATAAAATTTATCTGGTACGGGAAATGTTGTTCGGAATCAGGGAAGAATTTGAATACTTTGAATGTTATAATTGCGGGTGCTTGCAAATCGGGTCATTTCCGGAAAATATTTCTGACTATTATCCTGATGAATATAGTGCTCTCGAAAAACAGGAATTTCCCAAAAGGGACAAGCTACTTTATTATTTACAACAAAAAAAATTAGAACATTTTTTAGACGGTAAAAAGAACCTAATCGGTTGGATTATTACATCGATTACCAAACCCAGTTTTGAGAAAAAGCTGGTAACGGCAGAGGTAAAAACAAATTACAAAATTTTAGATCTTGGCGCAGGTCCCGGCGCAAGGGTAATAGGTAGGCGGAAAAAAGGATTCAAAAGTATCACCGGATCAGATATTTTTATCAATGGTGATATCAAATATGATGAAGGATTAAGAATAATCAAAAAAGACATTTCTGAAATTGACGATCATTTTGATTTTATTATGATGAACCACTCTTTTGAACACATGCCTGATCCGGTTAGTACGTTGCAAATTCTCAACCATTTGATATTATCCGGGAAATATCTTCTAATTCGTATACCCGTATCAGGTTCGTATTCATGGAAAGAGTATGGTACAAATTGGGTTGCACTTGATGCACCCAGGCACTTTCATTTACATACACCCAGAAGTATGAAATTACTCGCAGAAAAAACCGGATTTATCCTGAACAAAATAGTATTTGATTCATCAGAATTCCAATTTATTGGAAGTGAACAATATAAACATGATATCTCCCTACGAGACGAAAACTCTTATTATGAAAATCCCGCCAAATCCATTTTTACAAAAAGAGTCATTAAACAATTCAGAAAGCGGGCCAAACAATTAAATCGAACCGGAGAGGGGGATGCAGCATGCTTCTATTTATACAAACCTGATGAACTATAAGATCAGTATGTTAAAACCGGTTTTTCTTCATTATGCATGACATCAAAGAAATAGTAATTCATAAAATAATAAGTCTAAATCATTGGCTTGAACAAAATGGTTGGTTCGGTTATGATCCATATGATATTAAAGGTGAAAGATGGGTGATCTGGTTAACCAGAAAAGGGAACCACTCAAATTTTTTTGCTATAATCAGAGAAATGGTTTTTGAACTGTTTTACACTTTCCCAAAATTTTACAGGAAGATATACAAAATAAAACCTCAAATCAATGCCAAAGCCATGGGATTGTTTGCCTCAGGCTATTTGGGTCTGTATCACGCAATACAAGATGAAAAATATTTGGCAAAATCGACCTGTTGCATTAACTGGCTGTTAAACCATCCATCCAAAACAAAAATTGGTATTGGATGGGGTTACCCCTTCGACTGGCAATCAAGGGAACTGATTCCCATGGGGACACCAAACGGAATTGTTACCACTGCTGCCGGGGATGCATTCTGGAGATGGTATAAACATACCGGGGACAAGAAGTATCTTGAAGTTTGCAAAAAAACAGGTCTGTTCCTGGCATCTTTGCCAATTAAAACCGTTGAAGAGGACAAAATTTGTTTTTCATATACACCACTTTTCGTCAATTTCATTCATAACCTAAATCTTTTTGTTGCTGAATTTCTACTCAAAGTTGGTTTGGAAACCAATAATAAGAAGTGGATAGAACTGGCTCGCAAAGCCGTAAACTACACCATTTCCTGCCAGATGGATAGCGGTGCATTTGACTATAATGGTCCGCCTGAGAAACCTGCAAACTTTATTGATAATTATCATACTGGCTTTGTCCTCCGGATGTTGTTCTCCATTTATAAGTTGACCAATAGGAAGGATGTGCTGGAAAGTCTGCGCAAAGGATATGAATTTTACAAAGTAAACCTGTTCGAAAATTATCAGATTCCCAGGTTACGTCCACATCGTAAATACAGGATTGATATTCATTCCTGTTCCGAGGGTATCCTTTGCTTTTCAACTTTGTCTGAAATATTCCCGGAATCTCTTAAATATGCAGAAAGTATTGCAAAATGGACGATTGAAAATTTTCAGGATGAATCGGGATACTTTTATTATGGCATTTTGAAAAGTCGTTTTATCGGTATACCTTTCAAATCAAAGATTGCTTATTTAAGGTGGGGACAGGCATGGATGCTACTGGCTCTGACAAACCTTTTACTTGTGAAAAGTAGGAATGCTGAATAATATACGATCCACGGTAAAAAATGCCCTGATCTACGGTTTGGGTAACATTTCGGCAAAACTAGTCGGGTTTGTCCTGATACCTCTTTATACTAAAAATTTTTCCACTGCAGAATACGGTATCCTGGGAGTGGTGGAAATAACTACCCAGATATTTATTGTACTTTTCGGGATTAGTCTTTACTCGGCTTTTTTCAGATGGTACTGGGATAAAAACTATATTCGGAACCAAAAGTCAATCTTTTTTACGATACTGGTTTCTATTGGAATAGCCAGCCTCATGATGATCGCGGGGCTTTGGTTTGTCTCTGACGACCTGTCCAATTTCCTGCTCGAAGATGTGAAATACGCTTACCTGATACGACTGATGCTGGTCACTGCCGGCCTTGAGGCACTCGCAGTTATTCCGGCTACACTTATGAGACTGCAGGAGAAATCTTTGCTTTATTCCGTTGCTAACCTGGTCAAACTCTCCTTCAGTCTTATCTTGACTGTTTACTTCATCGCTTTTCTGGGCAAAAAAGTTGAAGGGATTTATGAGGCGCAGATCATCGGGAATATTGTCTATCTTCTATTCCTGTCTCATTTCATAATCAAAAATATTACATTCAGATTTGATCTGACCATCCTGAAAAAAATGTTTGTATTTAGTCTGCCGCTGGTAGCATCGGCACTTTCCGGATTAATACTGAATATCACAGATCGTTATACATTGAGATTCCTAACCAACATGTCTGAAGTGGGTATATACACATTGGGTTTCAAGGTGGCCAATATAATAAAGGTTTTTGTTGTTAATTCTGTTATGCTGGCCATTTCACCCTTAATCTTCAGGATGATGGATGAGCCCAATAACAGGAGGTTCTATTCCAAGATATTGACATACACTACATATGTAGTATTGCCTGTGATTTTAGCGGTTTCAATTTTTGGAAAGGAGGCGATTAAAGTTTTATCCCAGAAAACCGATTACTGGAATGCCTATAAAATTATTCCGATACTCTCCTTTGCAATACTTTTTGGAATGATGAAAGATATCGCTATGACCGGCCTGCACCTGATGAAAAAAACTAAAACAATCGCTGCAATAGTTTTTACAATGATGTCATTCAATGTACTATTGTGCGTGGTACTTGTATATTTTTGGCAATCATACGGAGCTTCAATAGCAATCCTTATTACTCAAATATTATACTTCATAACAATATTAAGATTTGCCCAAAAACAATATCATATCCCATTTGAGATACGGAAGATCATCAAAATGATTATTACAATAGTCGCATTATGCCTGATAGCTCAATTATTTAATTCATTTCCACTATATCTCAGATTGATCACTAAAGCTGTTTTGATAATATCCTTCCCATTTATTTTATATTTCTGGAATTTTTATGAAGAAATTGAATTGGAAAGGATAAAGGGTGCGTGGGACAAGTGGAAGAATCCACTAAACTGGAGGGATAATATAAAAGGCATGAAATCTTAACGGGAATTGAAAAAAGTAATAAATGAGCTTTTGTAGAAAAAGAATAAATTATTAAGAAAGAAAATTTCAGGTAATAAAAGCTTCAAAAACTTCAGTCAGCTTTTGTGTTAAATTTTTATTTGAATATTTATCAATTCCCTTAGGATTGGCAATCAGCTCAT
>JAHLWT010000128.1 GCA_019057775.1 Promethearchaeota archaeon | reverse complement strand
TTGAGATAGAGTTGCAGAAGCAGAAAATTCCTTATGAAAGAGAGAAATTAATGAATATCTTCTACAAAGGCATTAAATTGAAAAAGAAATATTCGGCAGATTTTGTATGTTATGATAAAATCATTGTTGAGGTAAAAGCACTTTCATCCCTGTCATCTGACCACGAAGCTCAGATACTTAACTATTTAAAGACTACCAGTCTAAAATTAGGATTACTGATAAACTTCGGAACCAAAAGCCTGCAATACAAACGTTTAGTCTTTTAGTGTAATTAGCGTAATTCGTGGACTCCAAATAATTAGTGAAAATTAGTGTAATTAGTGGATATCATTAAAAATATGTTACCCTATTTTATAAAATACAAAAAAATACGGGCAGATTATGACAAGGAAGCAGATATTCTTTACATGCATTTTAAAAAACCTAATCATGCAGATAATTCCGAAATCACAGAAGATGATATTATTATACGTTATGAAAAAGGCGAAATAATAGGTTTATCAATATTAAATGCCAGTAAAAGATTAACTGAATAATACCGACACTAACAAACATTGACCCTTGAACTTATTACTCTTCACGACTAACGATTCTTGAACTTTGACCATTGAACTCTTCTATCTTCACTCTTTGCCACAAGCTCCTAACTCTTCGCTCTTTACGCTGCCTTACATTTTCTTATCTTAACTCCTAAACTTATTAACTTCTCCACTTATAAACTTTTTAGATAGATGTACAATAAAATAATATATAAAAAAGCAAAGATTTCTGTAATAGGACTATGATAAGTAGGATTGCAAATGTCATAATAACAAATATTAGCAATTATGTCTAAGGCAAAAAAACATACATTTTTTTTATTTTAAATTAATTTTTATATTTGTGCGTACATACGTACGTACCCATTATTTTAAAATTTAATGACAAAAGTTGCCAAAACAATTAAGATCACAATACAACATGAGGATTGGCTCAAATCTAATCAAATAAACTTTTCAGAATGGATTAGAAAGAAATTAGATGAAGAAATTGAAAATATAAACAAAAAAGTATTACCAAAAAAATTTAAAGCAATTATATTGGCCGCAGGTAAAGATCCTTTATTATTTCCATTAACTGAAGATATCCCGAAAACGATGCTTAATGTGAAAGGCAAGACCATTCTTCAGAGGCAGATAGAAATGCTCAGAATGTTTGGAATTCAAGATATTGCAGTTGTTCGTGGCTACAAAAAAGAACAAATAAGTTATCCCAATCTGGTTTATTTTGATAATGATGATTATGAAAAAACAGGCAGTCTGGTTTCATTGTTTCATGCCAAAGATTTCATGGACTGTGATTGTATAATTATATATGGTGATCTTCTTTTTAACAAAGAAGTATTAAAAAAACTTATTAGTGCTCAAGCAGATAATATTTTAGTTGTTGACAGAGGGTGGAAAAAACATTATCAGGAAAGTCAGGAAAAACATCCATTTCTTCCAGAATTAACAGCTCTGTTTGATCAGGGTAAGAATGTTGCTGTTCGTACAGCAGGTGTAGGGTTGCCAGAAACAGAGTCAACAACTGAATTTATTGGTTTGTCCAAAATATCTTTAAATGCCTGTTCAATATTAAATAATCTTTATGAAAATGTGTACTCTGTTAACCATAATAAACGATTTCATCATGCCAAACGAATTCACGAGGCATCATTAATTGATTTTTTCCAGGAATTAATCAACCAGGGTGAAAAGATTTCAGCCTTGGAGATTTGGAGAAACTGGATTGATGTTGACACCTTTGAAGATTATAGAAAAGCATGGAAATTTATTAATGAGTAATTATATTTAAGGAAAATGAAGTAGATAATAATGTTAAATTCAATGATTGATAATCTTAATATGAAAAAAACTTATTTTATTATACTGGTAAGTATATTAGCATGTATAAGTGTTTTTAGCCAGGAAAATAATATTTCTATGTTTAAACCCTCAGGTAAACCATACGCTAAAATCTTTAATAATTTTCACTCTGGTCTTAGTGAAAATAATAATAATTCTGAATTTCAGATTACAAGGGCATATCTGGGTTATTTATATAATTTAAGTACGAATTTTTCTACTAAAATTGTTTTTGATATAGGAAATCCCACAAATAGCTCTAAATATGAAAGGACAGCTTATGTCAAAAATGCTTATTTGACATATTATAAAAAAAAAATATCTGTAAATTTTGGTTTGATTGGTTTGATACATACTCCTATTCAGGAGAAAAGCTGGGGACATCGTTATATTTGTCAGTCCTTCATGAATCAATATGGATTTGTTTCAACTGCTGATATGGGTGTCAGCGCATCTTACACATTTAATAAAAAATTAAAACTTGATGCAATAGTTTTTAATGGCGAAGGTTATAAAAAACTTCAGGCTGACAGTACTTATAGAGGCGGTTTTGGTTTAACATTTAATCCCGCTAGAGGTATTACAATTAGATTTATTTATGACATGTCATTCGGTAGTTCTCAAAATCAGGAAATAACTTCTACTCTAGGTGGATTTATCGAGTATAAATACAAAAACAGTTTTTTAATCAGTGCAGAATATGACATACAGAATAATCATAAGTTTATTAAAAGTAAAAATTTATCTGGCATCTCTGTCTATGCATCATATAATATAAATAAAAAATTTGAGGTTTTTAGTAGATTTGATCAACTATCTTCAAATACTATTCAAGGTGAAAACGAAGACTGGAATATTATGAATAATGGAAGTTTTATTATTGGAGGCGTCCAGTTTGCACCAATAAAAGGAGTTAAAATAGCATTAAATTATCAAAATTGGATTCCTGTTGCTTTAGAGAAAAATAATGAACCCAGTTTATATTTAAATATTGAATATAAATACTAATAGGATTATACTTACAAAAGAGAACTTATAATTATTATCATCATATATTATTACATTTTCTGTAAGAAAATATATGAAATTTATAGTAAAATATTATTAATTAAAAAGAGAAAAAATGAAAATAGTCTATTCATATTATGTATTGGATATTGTTCATAAAGGTCATTTAAAAATGATGGAGAACGCAAAAGCAATTGCAGGCAAGGACGGTAAATTAATTGTGGGTATTTTAACAGACGAAGCTGTAATGGAGAAAAAAGCAAGGCCAATACTTTCATTTGATGAAAGATTTGATCTTGCAAATGCAATAAAATATACAGATTTAGTTGTTGCACAGGAAACTTACTCTCCTTTGCCAAATGTGAAAAAAATTAAACCCGATATTTTAATGGAAAGCAGCAGTCATGATGAAGTGGCAATAGAAGAAGCTCGAAAAGTTATGGAAAGCATTAAAGGGAAGGTAATTGTAATACCATATTATCCTTCGCAATCATCAACTAAAATAAAAACCAATGTAATTAAAAATAATAATTCTAAATGATCATGAAAATGGAAAAAAAATTAAATGACCATTCAGTTATGCAAATTAAGAAGTGGCAAAAAAAAATGTTTTGGATGATGTGGATTACTTATGCATCATTTTATCTTGGACGTGTAAATATTTCTATTGCTTTACCAGGAATATCAAATGAATTTGCTTTATCAAAAACTGATTTAGGAATTGTATTAACTGCACTTTTTTTTGCTTATGCTTTTGGCCAATTTATAAATGGACAATTGGGAGATAAAATTAATTCAAGAAAAATAATTACAATTGGATTGTTCTCATCAGCAATTTTAAATTTTATTTTTGGTTTTTCAGGCGGAATATTAGGTTTAATGATAGTATTGTGGGGTTTAAATGGATATTTTCAATCAATGGGATGGGCACCGACAGTAAAAACAATGGCAAATTGGTTCCCCAAAAAAGCAAGAGGCAAGATATCGGGACGCTTAGGTACAAGTTATATAATTGGAGGAGCGTTATCATGGTTAGTAGCAGGTATTGTTATAAATTATTTTAATTGGCGTTATGTTTTTTGGATACCTTCAATTATAATGATAGCAATAGCTGTTCATTGGTATCTACGTGCCAGGAATGCTCCGGAAGAAATTGGATTACCAAGTATTGATGATCAGGAATTAGGTATTAATAATACGAAATTTCAAAAGGATGCTCATATAGGCTTTCGAAAAACTTTAAAAATTACACTATTAAATCCTTATGTGTGGTTTGCCGGATTTGGATTGTTTGGGCTAAATATCGTTCGCTATGGCTTTATGTCATGGGCTCCAACATATATGTTTGAAGAACAGGGTGCAACAATTTCTATAGCTGCATATAAAGCACTTGCTTTCCCTGTTGCAGGTGGTCTTGGAGCAATTATTGCCGGTTGGGCATCTGACAATATTTTCAAGCATCGTAGAGCACCGATAGCATTAATAATGTTGATTCTTTTAGCTGTATTCTGCTATCTTTATCGAATTGTTCCTGGTGAAAATTGGGTTATTAGCTTAGTAATTTTATTATTTATCGGGTTTTTTACTTTTGGTCCACACATTCTATTAGTAGCTGCATTACCTGCAGATTTAGGTACACGTAAAGCTGCTTCATCTGTAACCGGATTCATCGATGGAATGGGCTATGTTGGGGCAAGTTTAACAGGGGTAGGAACCGGCTATTTAATTGATAATTTTAGTTGGGATTATGCTTTTTATTTCTGGATATTGGGAGCGATTTTTGCAGCTGTCATGATGTTATTTGTTTGGAAATCAGAACTAAAAAGGGAAACAATTAAAACTACTATTTAGATTTAATTGAGTCATAACTTGCATTATTCAGAAGTTAACGCAAAACACGCAAATAATATAGGTTGACCCCGACTTAGTAAAGTATAAATTTGGGAAGCAAAGCAAAATATTAGCTTTACTTAGTTGCAAGATTAATTTAGGATTTGTTTTTTAAGGTTAATGAATTAATAAACATAAGAAAACTAAATTATATTATGAAAAAAAAAGTATATGTTGCAATGGCTGTTGATCTTCTTCATCCTGGTCATTTAAACATTATTAATGAAGCAAGAAAATTTGGAGATGTTATTATTGGATTATTAACAGATAAGGCAATTGTAAAATATAAAAGACTCCCATACATGACCTATGAACAAAGAAAACTTGTTGTGGAAAATATAAAGGGAGTTTTTGAAGTAATACCTCAAGATACTTATGATTATGCACCCAATCTGTATAAAACAAAACCTGATTTTGTTATACATGGAGATGATTGGAAGAAAGGTATTCAAAAAAATATGAGACAAAGGGTAATTGACATTTTAGCAGAATGGAATGGTAAAGTAATTGACATTCCATATACAAAAGGAATATCTTCAACTATATTAAATGAAGTTATCAAAGAAATTGGAACTACTCCGGAAATTCGAATGAAAAGATTAAGACGATTAATTGATAATAAACCAATAGTTCGAATTCTCGAATCCCATAGCGGATTAACCGGATTAATATGTGAACATGCCAATGTCTAAATCAATGGAATAAAGAAAGAATTTGATGGTATGTGGTCATCAAGTTTAACTGATTCAACATTAAAAGGGAAGCCCGATATTGAAGCTGTAGATATAACAACACGACTTCATAATTTAAATGATTCATTAGAATGCACTACTAAACCCATAATTTACGATGGAGATACAGGTGGAAAATCAGAACATTTTGTATTTACTGTTAGAACACTCGAAAGACTTGGGATTTCAGCAATAATAATTGAAGATAAAATAGGTTTAAAGAAGAATTCTTTATTTGGCACTGATGTTTCTCAAACACAAGATACAATAGAAAATTTTAGTCATAAAATTAAAATGGGTAAAAATGCCCAAATTACTAATGATTTTATGATTATTGCTCGCATTGAAAGCTTAATATTAAAGCAGGGATTAGATGACGCAATAAATCGAGCTAAAGCATACATAGAAGCTGGTGCTGATGGTATAATGATTCACAGTAAAGAAAAAACACCTGATGAAATATTAGAATTTTGTGAAGAATATAAGAAATTTAATAAAAAAGCACCTTTAGTTGTTGTGCCTTCTACATTTAGTCAAATAACTGAAGATGAACTAATCAGTGCAGGAGTTAATATTGTTATTTATGCAAACCACATGTTAAGAAGCTCTTACCCTGCAATGATGGATATGGCAAAATCTATTTTAACTCACGGACGTTCTTATGAAGCTAACGATAAGTGCATGTCAATAAAAGAAATATTAGAACTAATACCGGGAACAAAATGATAAATCCAGAACATTTTTACAAACTTTTGAAAGATAATGGGATTGATTTTTTTACAGGGGTACCCGACTCTCTTTTAAAAAGTATATGCGCCTATATTACTGACAATGTTTCAAAAGAAAATAATATTATTGCCGCAAATGAAGGTGGTGCCATTGCACTAGGAGCTGGTTATCACCTTGCAACAGGAAAGGTTCCATTAATTTATATGCAGAACTCAGGAATGGGAAATGCAACAAACCCATTATTGTCTCTTGTTGATAAAAAAGTATATAGTATTCCAATGTTGCTGTTGATTGGTTGGCGGGGTGAGCCCGGAATAAAAGATGAACCTCAGCATATTAAACAAGGCGAAGTGACCACAAAATTATTAGATGCAATGGATATTCATTATGATATAATCCCTGATGATTTTGAAAAAGCTAAAGTAATAATTGAAAAATCAATAGAATATATTAAAGAAAATAATAGCCCTTTAGCTTTTATTATTAGAAAAGGCGTGTTTGAACCGTATGAACTTCAAAACAAAATAGAAACAAATTTTGAAATGACCAGAGAAGATGCAATTAAAATACTTGTTGATTCTTTGAATGACGATGATATTGTAGTTTCAACAACTGGGAAAACTTCTCGTGAACTTTTTGAATACAGAGAAGAATTGAAACAAGGACATAAAAGAGATTTTTTAACTGTTGGTTCTATGGGGCATACATCTCAAATAGCATTGGGTATTGCTTTACAAAAGCCAAAAAGAAATGTTTATTGTTTTGATGGTGATGGCGCTGTTATTATGCATACAGGTTCATTAGGAATTATTGGAGCAGCAAGCCCTAAAAACTTTAAACACATAGTTTTTAATAATGGAGCACATGATTCTGTTGGTGGGCAACCTACTATTGGGTTTGATCTTAATTTCGGTAGTATAGCAAATGTATTTAACTTTAAAAGTTCTTTTTATGCAACAAATATATCTCAACTTAAAGAGTCAATTATTGATTTTAAAAATTCAGAGGGCCCTTCTTTACTAGAAATAAGAATTAACAAAGGAGCTCGCAAGGATTTAGGAAGACCAACTATCTCTCCTATTGAGAATAAAAATAGTTTTAAGAACTTTCTTAAATAAATGTCAAAAACTCAACTTTTTTATTACGGAGATTCTGTTATTTCTGATATCGAAAATCTATTAAAAAGAGATTCGCCAAAAATGATTTTCTTAGTAACAGGAAAGGGTTCTTTTAAATTTAGTGGGGCTGAGAATTTTTTTCCAAAGTTCTTAGAGATTTTTCTTTTGTTAGATTTTCAGAGTTTGAGGAGAATCCGAAAATTGAAGATGTAGAAAAAGGAATAAAATTATTTGGAGACCATGGTTGTGACTACGTTATAGCAGTTGGTGGTGGAAGTGTTATTGACATGGCAAAGTTAATAAATATAGGACAAGCTAATAAAGGACGTCTTCATGAAATAATATTAAATCCAGATATTATAAACAAACCAGGTAAGAAGTTAATTGCAATTCCAACAACATCTGGTTCAGGAAGTGAAGCTACCCATTTTGCCGTAGTTTATATTGATAACAAGAAATATTCTATTGAGGATAAATTATTATTACCAAATTTGGTTTTATTAATCCCTGCTTTCACATATTCTGCATCCTCTTATTTAACGGCAGTATCAGGAATGGACGCAATTGCTCAGGCCATTGAGTCATACTGGAGTATCAACTCAACTCAAGAATCTAAGAAATTCTCAGAAGAGGCGATTAGAATAATTTGGAATTATTTGCCTTTATCTGTTCATAAAAATGACATGATTGCTAAAGAAAAGATTTGTTGGGCATCGCATCTTGCAGGAAGGTCAATAAATATCACAAAAACAACTGCCCCTCATTCTATTTCGTACCCTTTTACTTCATATTTTAATGTTGCACACGGACATGCTGTTGCATTAACCTTACCCCATTTTCTTGAATATAACTATAATGTTACTGAAAAAGACATAAATGATAAAAGAGGAAGTCAGTATGTTAAAAATACATTAATCGAATTATGTAATTTAATGGGGTATAGGACTATTGAAGAGGGAAAGAAGGGTCTAATTAGTTTTATTGAGGATTTAGATCTAAGCCTGGATATAAAACATTTGGGAATCAAAAATAATAATGATATTAACCTGATCCTGGAGAATATTAATACGGAAAGAATTAAAAATAACCCCAGATTAGTTACAACTGATAAAATTAGAGATTTTCTCACCCAGAACGTGAATCACTAATCAGTAGTAAGTTTAGTAATAATATTTTCCGGGATGAGCATAAAAAAAAAGGCAATTAGTGGCATTGGCTGGCAGATAGCTACAACTGGCACCAGAACCATTATGAATATGATCTTCATTATGGTTATGGCAAGAATAATCCTAAAGGAATCTTTTGGTGTATTTGCTGTTGTTAATGTTTTTATCTCTTTTGTGGCTATGTATGCTGAAGTAGGAATTGGTTCAGCCCTGATACAAAGAGAAAAATACAATTTATACCACTTAAGTTTTGCCTTTTATTTAGCCATCTTTTTGGGTCTCGTTTTGTATATTTTGATTTATTTTTTATCTCCGCTAATTGCATCTTTTTATGAAAATCAATTCTCTGCAAACATTTTAAGACTAATCGGATTAAATATTTTTATCACAAGTTTCGGAATAGTCTCTAAATCACTTATTGCCCGAGATTTAGATTTTAAAAAACTTTTCTTTGTCGATGTTCTATCATATCTAATAGGTAATTTGATCATTGGGATTACTATGGCTTTTTTAGGATATGACCTTTGGGCTTTAGTAATAGGGCTTTTATGCACCAATGTCATTTCTGTGATTATTTCATTTTCACTATACCCACATAGTTTGAAACTGAAGTTTGTTAAGAAGGAGGCAAGCGAGATATTGTACTTTGGTACAGGCATGACCCTCACAAGAATTTTTAATTATATTGGAAATGAGATAGATAAACTATTAATAGGGAAGCTACTAAACATGGATTACCTTGGGTTGTACGAAAGAGGTGTTAAAGTAATCACTCTTCCAGGGTTTTATATTGGTAGGATCGTTGATAGAATATTATTCCCTTCAATATCAAGGATCCAAAATGTTAATAATACAACAAGATCATTCTTTTTACGAACATCAAGCCTTATAAGCTTTATAATGATCTATATAGCTATTGTATTCTTTAGCTATTCAAAAGAGTTGATTTTAATTCTTCTCGGTGAGAAATGGCTCGAGTTAGTTATACTTTTTAAGATTTTTTCTTTGATTATCCCAGTAAGATTTATCTGTCGGATGTGTGATGTTATTATCAGAGCAAAGGGGGCTGTTTATAAATCAAGCCTAATTAAACTTATATATGCGGTATTAGTAACTATTTCAACTTTCATTGGTGTTCGATGGGGTTTAAAAGGAATAAGTATTCTTATTAGCTTATCTGTATTTATTCATTTCATTCTGTTAGCTGATTTAAGTTTAAAACTTATGGAGGGTACTTGGTTGAATTTCATTAAAAAATTTATACCTGCCCTAAGATTTGGTGTTGTTATTATCATAAAAAATATCATATTCTTTTATATCATCAGAACCTTGGGAGATATCTTCATGATGAATTTAATATTTGGACTTCTTACAGATTTAGTTCTGATCGTTTTGCTAATTCGATACTATCCAAGATTTTTTGGAGAAGAAAATTTGATGTTCTTAGTTGATATTATCGAAAACTCTCCGATACAAAATAATTTAAAAAACAAAATCATTTCATTTATTTCAATTTAACTGAAAATGGACAAACAATTAGAATGGATTACGAGTATTCTTAATAGATCAGGCATTAAGTATTGGATTGATTCAGGCACTTTGCTCGGAATGATTAGAGAGAAAAAATTAATTGATAATGATAATGACTTGGATTTGTCAATTTGGCATACAGATGTTAATAGGGTATTGAAACTAATAGCTGAAATAAAAAGGGAAGGATACAGGGTAAGGATTTTATACTATGCAGGAAATATTATCAAGATTAAGTGTATTCCAAATGATAAAAAAACAAGAATAATTGATATTAGTGTTTTTAGAAGATCTTTAAAGGAGTTTGCCTGGTCACCTCAAGCTGTTGATAAAGTTTTTGATTCATTATTTTTTAGGATTATTAGAAGAGTTTTAATGTTTTTTTGGCTATCCGCTGCTAAAAAAGTATCTGTTGACAAAACACCTTGGGTCTATATAATCAATATATATACCTGGTGGATTCCTGTTAATTATTTCGAAAACATTATTTTTCTTGAAGAATATGAAATATATGTTCCAAAAAGATATTTAGATTATCTTAATTTCCGATATGGTGATTGGCAAACTCCAAAACCAGAATGGAACTTTGTTACTGATGATAAAGGTTTAAAAAACGTTGCTCCAGATTTACTATTATGAAATTTATTGAAAAATATTATGGCTCTTACTTTTCTAGGTGATATTTATTTGGATAGAGCATATGAACTTAAATTCCAAATAAATGATTTTGTGCTTAATCTTGAATATCCAATTTCCCAAAATGGTATACCCGCAAAAAATAAAATTAATTTAATTCAAACAAGATCATTTATTTACGAGACATTTAATAAATTTCCGCTTGCCGTGAATCTGGCAAATAATCACATCATGGATTATGGTGAAGAAGCTTTTTCTGATACAATTCAGTTTCTGGAAAGCAATGGTATTAAGTATTTTGGGGCGGGGAACAAATCAAATAATTTTAATAATCCGTGTATAATGAAGTACACGAACAGGACTATTGGGTTGTTTGGATATTGTTGTCCTTCAACAAATCCCATTTTTGGAGAAAATACATCGAATGGAAGTGCATGTTTAATTGAATCAGAGGTTTACAGAAATATTAAGGAATATAAAAGCCAAGTGGATTATCTTATAATAAACTTTCATTGGGGTCATGAAGAAATTCCCTTTCCTAAACCATCAGATGTAAAAATTGCAAGAAATTGTATTGACTATGGAGCAGATCTGATAATTGGTCATCATGCACATGTTATTCAAAGTTTTGAAGTTTATAAGAACAAATATATATTTTATGGTATTGGCAACTTTATATTCCCTGATTTTGAAATAAATTCTTATTTTGATGGGAACCAATTCACTTCCAGATTTTTAAAAAAGCAGAACATATCAAATAGGACTTCCTTAATCGTAGTTTTGGATGAGAATTTCAAAATAGATTTCTTTAAATCATTCATGTCAAACGACTCAGTTTCAAAGCTAAATGATTTGAAACTTCCTACCTGGATACCAAATAATGAGTTTGTCTTCAGTCTCTATCGTTCTTTTTCGAAAAGGAAGAATATGATTATTGGATTTTTCAAAAAACCTAAGAATCTTAAATTAATACATTTTTTAAGATTGTTAGGAATAAAGAAGTAATAAGTTTGCATAGAATCCGTAGAGGTTCACTTTTGAAAGTAATAATTTAGTCTTTAAAATTAAAGGGCTATCATTTTTTATTTTTGGGTACAAATATCAAAATGCAGGTTACTCCCAAAAGCAAAACACTATATTCGACTAAATTTTTATGAATTGGGGGATATGTATGAAATTTAGAAAATGCCCATTATGTAATTGTATTGATTATGAATTAATTATCAAAAAGAATGATAAGGCAATTGTTAAATGTAGAACCTGCGAATTTGTATATGTTGCGAATCCTTCAACACAAAGTTCTACACTTAATGAAAATGAAGATTCGATAAAAAAGTATACTGCAAGATTTTATTTTAGACATTACGAAATAAAGAAAAAATTAGATTATTTCTTTAAAGGTAAAGAAGATGCAGACGTAATAGAAATTGGGAGTGGTGGTGGAAGCCTGGGAAAACTATTGGACGGTGATACTAAATATCATTACATTGGTTTCGAACCATCAAGTTCAAGAGCAAAATATGCCTTAAATATAGGTTTGAATATTATAAACGATTATTTTTCATACGACAAGATAAGTAAAAAAGTAGATGCTATTATCATTGACAATGTTTTAGAACATATACACGATCCAGTAACTACGGTAAATGAAATAGGCAAATCACTTAAAACCGGTGGAATAATTATTGTAATTGTTCCTAATTTGAATGATATTAGAAGGTTTATTCCTAAATGGAAGAAAAGGCATCACTGGCAACCTCATTGTCATGTAAATTACTTCAAATATGGAGATTTAGTAAAGATTTTTAAAAATGCAAACATTAAAATAAAACCTCTTGAACCAAGTGTTAGGTCAAGTTTAAGATTTCTAATTAATGCAATTCCAAACAAGATTAATTTACATTTATTAGGATTGTATTGTTATGGAGTAAAAAGATAAACAAAATTATACGAATTTATTATTTGATTTCATCGTTTTTGCTGTTATTTCGCCAGAGTGAACCGCCAAGGCTGCTATTAAAGAAACTGTACCATTTCTTTTGTAAGTAACTGTTTGTCGTTTTAGATTGCCTGGTCTTAATGGTAATTCCTGTTGAGTTCTGTCAAGTGCCTGTATTTGTGTTTTTTCGTCCACACATATTATGATTGCATTTTCTGGCGGGTTTATATATAAACCAACAATATTTGTCATCTTTTCTTCAAATTCAGGGTCTTTGCTTTTACCACACCAATGTTCTGTCTTATGTGGTTTCAAGTCTGCTTCCATTAATATTCGATTAACATGTGAGCGACTCATTCCAACCTCATTTGCTATTCGTTGCTGTGACCAGTTTGTATAACCGCCCTCTGGTTTTGAGCAGGCTTTTTGTATTACTTCCACTTTCTTTTCCGGTGAATATAAGGGTTTCTTTCCCGGTCTGGATAAATCTTTAAGTCCGTATATTCCTTTTTCCCGGAATCTATTTCGCCATTTGATAATAGTTCTACGACTACTATTAATTGTAATCATTATATCTTCAACTGTTTTGCCAGCAATCGAATATAATATTATTCGTGAACGTAAAACATAACGGTAATCCAATTTTTCTGAACGACTCATTATCAGAAGCTTCAGCTTCTGTTGTTCATTTATCGGTATTTTTTGTGTTTTTCTTGCCATTCGGCAAAAGTAATATATTGATTTTACATTTCAAAGGGATATTACACTAGTTCGTTAATTTACTATGTTACTTATTCAAAAATATATAAGTAAATTTCTAATTAGTCAAAATAAGTTATGCCTTAGGTTTTACAGGGAGTTGAAAGAACATCAATATCTATCAATTAATGAATTGAAAACAAAACAATTGATCAGGTTGAATAGAATCTTGAACCATGCTTATCAGAATGTCCCTTACTATTATGATTTATTTAAGAAAACTGGTTTAGTTTGGAACAATAAAGTAGAATTAACTGAACTTAAACAATTAAATCAAATTCCGATCCTCACAAAAGATGATATAAGGAAAGCTGCTGAAACCATGTATTCAAGTGATCACCAAAAGAGAAAATCGTATTTGAATACTTCAGGTGGATCAACAGGCATGCCCGTTTATTTTCTTCAAGATAAATTTTATTATGAAAAATCGGTTGCTAATTTCCTATTGGTCAAAAGTTGGCGAGGGATAGAATACTATGATTCTTTTGTTAATTTATGGGGTGCTGAAAGGGATACATTTAAAGGGAAAAAGCCAATTGATATGTATTTACGTGATTTTATCCGTAATAGAATAATTCTTAATACCGCAAAAATGGATAATGATACAATGCGAAAATATATTTACCTTTTAAATAAACACCAACCAAGACTTATTATTGCGTATGTCCAATCAATTTATGAATTAGCCAAATTTGCTACTCAGAATAATATAATGGTAAAAAAACAGAATGCAATACACACAGGTGCAGGTACTTTATTTGATTACATGAGAGATGAAATTGAAAATGTATTTCAATGTGATGTTTATAACCATTATGGTAGCAGAGAAGTTAGTTCAATAGCTTCAGAATGCAAAGCACATGACGGACTTCATATTCTAATGGATCATTTAATAGTTGAAACAATAGATCAAGATGGTAAGCCTTGTTCACCAGGAGAGGAAGGGGAAATAGTTGTTACAACATTAAATAATTATTCCATGCCTTTAATCAGATATCAAATAGAAGATTATGGAATTTTACAAGGGGAGGGAAAATGCAACTGTAGATGTAATTACTCTAAAATAAAAAAAGTAATCGGAAGATCAGGTGATAGTTTTATTACGAAAAGAAATGAAAAAATTAGTGCGGAATTTCTAACTCTTACATTTAATTTTTTGGATGGAGTAAAACAATTCCAAATTATCCAAAAAGAATTAGATTATGTCCTAATTAGAATTGTAAAGGATGATAATTTTGATGAGAAATCACTCTCAAAAGTAAATGAAAAAATGACTTTATTAATGGGACACGATTGCAAAATAAAATTTGAATTTCCACTTTCAATACCAGCTACCCCAACCGGGAAGTTTAGGTATACAATTTGTGAAATTAAATGAATCAAAAAGCAATTACTTTAATAATAAGTTCTTTACAGGGAGGTGGGGCTGAAAGGGTTTGTGTTGCAATAGCTAATGGTTTGGTTACTAATGGCTGGGAAGTTGATCTGGTAGTATTAACATTAAAATATTCTAAGTTTCATGAAGCGCTAGATCCCAACATTAATGTTTATAATTTAAATCAAAATCATGCACGATCCTCTTTTTATAAAATCCATCAGTACTTAAAAAAAAATCGGCCAGTAAAAATATTAGTTTTCAACCATCAAATTGCCGTTTTGCTTGTTCTATTAAATTATCTCTTGTCGTGGAAAATTTATATAATATCAAGGAACATAAGTAATTTAACTCAGAAAATAATCTATGAGCCTTCAGTATGGCATAAATATATAGTTAGTTTTTTTGTGAAAATTCTATATAAGCATGTTAATAAAATTATAGCCCAGTCAAATGGCATGAGAGATGATTTGATAAATAACTTCAAAATAAATCCTGAAAAAGTAATAGTGATAAATAATCCTATTTCACCTCATATTGAAAACGCCATGCGAAATATTAATTTAGCTAAGGTTGAAAAACGGCATGAAATTGTTTTTGTAGGACGTTTACACTATGTGAAAGGGTTAAACTTTTTATTAAAAGCATTTAAAATAATTAATCAAAATGATCATTTGTTGAAATTAAGAATTATCGGAGATGGCCCGATGAAGGATGAATTGGTCAAAATGGCAGAGGATAATAATATCCTAGAACATGTTATATTTGAGGGGTTTCAAAAAAATATTGCAGAATATTTTTTGCATGGAAAATTAACCATACTTACTTCACTTTATGAGGGATTTCCAAATGTTTTGATTGAATCTATTGCAATGGGAACTCCTGTTGTTTCATTTGATTGCCCCAGTGGTCCAAGAGAGATAATTCAGAATGGTGTAAATGGTTATTTGGTCAGGTATAAGGATGTAAATGATCTGGTTGATAAAATACTTATTAGTTTAAAAAAAGACTGGGATCCGAAAATAATCCAGGAGACCAGTAATAAATTCAGTTCCTCAAAAATCATTTCTGAATATGAAAAAGAAATAATTGATGTCTGAGGTTTTATATAGAAAAAGAAATTTCTTAACACCTTCCATACTATTTTCTTTTCTTTTACTTGGAAGTGTATTATTTACATATGGTGTAGAAAATATAGGTTTTTATGTTAATTGGATTGTTGGGGTTCTATTCGTTGGATTAAGTTTATTATACATTTTTTTTATCAAACATCAAATAAAGAAAAGTATTCTTTATTCATGGATTTTAATGCTGCTATGGATTCCTTTTGTTATACTACTCACTCCCTTTGCTAAAGATAAGTCTCTTCATCTAACTTATACTGCATTAACTGTTTTTTATGTATCATATAGCGTCCTGGTAGTAAGTTATATTTTAGAATCAAATAAAAGATTTGTGGGGACATTTTTTTGGCTCAATTTTTTTTGGTGTATTATTAATGTTGTTTTTCTATTATTGTATTTATTGGGGTATCAGCCATATGGACAAGATGAATTCTCCGGAATATTTGAAAACAGAAATCGGTTTGCAATAGTAACAAACATTTTATTTTTTTTTAATTTAAATAACAAGAGTTATTTTAAAAAGAAAATAGTTATTAATCTGCTTCTTATTACTGATATTATTCTAATATTCTCAGCTTTATCTATCAAAGGTTTTATAGGGCTATTTTTAATACTTTTTTTTTATTATTGGAATTATATTAAAAGGATTAGAAAGAGGCCTGTTATATTGGTTCTTGTACTAATGTTCTTGGGTTTCATTTTCATAAATAATCCTATTAAACAAAGAATAGACAGGTTCATTCTTTTTTATAAAAATCCAGAATTGGTGCGAATAAGTGAAAGTGCATTTGAGAGGAACTGGTTAATAAGGGAAGGCTTAAAGGTTTATATGAAACATCCTATTACAGGTATTGGAGTAAATAATTCAAGATACTACCTTATTACTCCTTATGATCAATTATTAGAAAAAAGGGGATTGAAAGAAAAAGGTAAAACAGGATCCTATAGTCATTGTAATTATATTGAAATGTTATTAAATGGAGGAATTCTCACATTTATTTTATTTTATACACCAATTATAATAATCTTATTTTTATCATTTAAGGCCTCTTTTCAAGATAAAACATTTAAGATCATTTATATTTTTCTTTTGTATAAATTGTTTTTAGATATTGCTATGGTTAGTTATTTCGATTTAGCTCATACTTTAGTTTTAGCATTTGCCTTTGTTTTATATTATAAAAAAAAAATATCAGGAGCCCGTATATGATTAAAGTATTATATATAGTCTCTACTCTCAAGAGATCAGGACCGTCTAATCAACTATTTAATCTTTTAAAATATCTGGACCGGAATATTTTTGATCCTGTTATTATTACTTTATCTCCTGAACCCAAGGAAACATCCTTTGAAAAGTTGGAATCACTTAATATTACAATAAAATCACTTAATCTGTCAAGAGTACTGGGAATATTTAGGGGGAATAAAATGCTAAGAAAAATAGTAAATGAAATACATCCGGATATTATCCAGACCCATGGCATTAGAGCCGATTCAATAAATGCTTTTATTTTTTCGAAGAAGTATAAGACTGTTACAACTTTGCGCAATTACCCTATAGAAGATTATACTATGAAATTTGGCAGATTATTAGGGGGTATTATGGCGAGGCGTCATTTGAAAGCGATAAGAAATATCCATCTTCCATTTGCATGCTCAAAGTCAATTTCAGATGTTCTTAAGAAAAACCATAATATAAATCTTGACTATATTCAAAATGGAGTTGATCAATCAGTTTATTACCCTGTGGATGATATTCAAAAAAACAAAATAAGAAAGCAACTAAATTTATCAGAAAGTAAAACAATATTTGTCTCAGTTGGTGGCTTTATTGAAAGAAAGAATAACATTCAAATAATCAACGAATTTTTAGATGACATTCCTGCTCTTTCTAATGCAATATTGATTATTTTGGGTGATGGACCTGAATATTTACGGTTTAAGAAACTAACAAAAAAATGTGATAATATACTTTTACCTGGTAATGTTAAAAATGTGAGAGATTATTTACAACTATCTGACTTTTATATTTCGGCTTCTTTCTCTGAAGGGCTACCAAATACTGTATTAGAAGCCATGTCATGTGGGTTACCAGTAATTTTATCTGATATTCCTCAACATAATGAAATAATTAGTTACGATAGTAATTCTGGCATATTATTTCCCTTATATAAAAAGCAATTTTTAATAGAAGTAATTGATGAGTTATCCAGAAGAAGCATAGATGATATGAAATTTTTATCTAAACAAATTATTTCAAAATATCTGGGAGCCAAAATAATGTCAAATCAGTACCAAAAGAAATATATTGAAATCGTAACAACCAATGCCAAATAAATATAATAGAATAGAGAGGGTTTTTGCAATTTGGCTATCAAGATTCCCCTTTATTAAAGGATGGATTAAGAAAAAATATCAAATATTTAATTTCCTGTTTTATAGGAAGAATTATATTTTCCAAACAGAATATAATATTATTGAATTTTCATTTGAGGATTATGAAACTTTTTTTGGTTATTATGATAAATCACCTCTTAATCAAACCAGTGAATTTGCGATCTTTCACAAAACTAACTATCATACATCAAATAAACCTAATCCTCAGAAACCAGTTGAGGTTGTACTTTTTGATTTCAAAAATGGTAACGAAATAGCTATCCACAAATCGTATGCATACAACTGGCAGCAGGGCACGAAGTGTCAATGGTTAGATAATGATAGATTTATATTCAATGATTTTAATAATAAGAATAAGAAGTACTGCTCTAAGATTATAAATGCTTTAACAGGTAAAATCGTAAAAGTAATTGATTTCCCTATTTATGATGTATTTAACAATTTTGCTTATTCTTTGAATTTTACAAGACTGGTGCATTTGAGGCCAGATTATGGTTATTTTAATAAGGTAGATACCTATTTTGATTTAAGTAATATCGAAAACGATGGAGTTTTCAAAGTAGATCTAATTAAAAATACGTCTGAATTAATTATACCATTTGAGAAATTAATAAAACTAAATTATTGCGAGCATTTTGAAAAGGCTATTCATAAAGTAAACCATATTATGATTAGTCCCAATGGAGATAAGTTTATTTTTCTCCATCGTTATTTTTTAAATGGCAGGAAATATGACAGGCTAATTCAGTCTGATGTTCTGGGCAATAATCTAACCGTACTAAGTGATCACGAAATGATAAGTCATTGTTGCTGGTTGGATAATGATAAAATTGTTTCATTTATGCGTCGATTTGAGATCGGTGATAAATACTACTTAATTGATACAAACTCCAAAGCGATTTCAGTTCTGGGAAAGGGAGTTATTGACAAATTTGGCGATGGTCACCCTTCGGTTTACAAGAATAAAATGATTTTTGATACTTATCCGAATAAATCACGTAACAAAGAATTATTTTTATATGATATTAAGAGTAATTCTTTAAAAAAACTTGGTGAATTTTTCGAATCTTTTCAATATTACTGTGAGACACGATGTGATCTTCATCCAAGATGGTCACATGATGGCACAAAGGTTTTTATTGACTCCGTACATACAGGAAAAAGAAAATTATATTATTTGGAATTGAATGGATCATAAACTTGTAATACTTTTCCCTGTTTATCATAAAGATAAACTTGAATATATTGTTCAGGCGATTGAAAGCTTAAACAAACAGGACTTTAATTATTTTGATTTGTTAGTTTTGATAGATGGCTATATAAATCAGGATATACATGATTACCTTACCCATTTAGAAAGCTCTCACACTCGAGTTCTAAATTTCGAAAAAAACCGTGGGCTGGCTGCCGTTTTGAATGATGGTATAGATTATGCCCTTCAGAAAGGATATGGATTTATTGGACGGATGGATGCAGATGATGTAATCCCGAGCAACCGCCTGAAACTGCAAATGAAGTATCTTAGAATTAATCCCAAAGTGTATGTAGTTGGAACTAATGGATATCTCATTGATGAGAAGGGAAATATCATTGGCGAAAAAAAATTAAAAGCAGTAGTTAAATTAAAAGACCTGTATTTCAGACCTGAGATAATACATCCCTCTGTCATTTTCAAAGCAGATTTTTTCAAAAAAGTAGGCAAATATGATTCGTCTCTTCTTAGATCACAAGATTATGATCTATGGTTCCGGGCTCTGAAAGAAAACATAGTCATTCATAATATCCAGGAGCCACTTTATTTCATGCGGGTAAATAATGATTTGATCAACAGAAGAAAGGATGAACAGTATATAAACCTTGCTATTAAAAAAAGACACCTTAAAGGGTTTCGCTTAATTATTTCGGCATTGCCAAATGTATTTATGATTATGTTACCAATGAAAATTTTTCGAGTTTTTGTGAAGTTTATTGTTCTAAAAAGGTTTAGATCGAAGTAAATAAACCCTCATTTACTATTTAGTTTAATTATGGATACTTAATCAAAATATTGTTATTATTACTCATAATATACCTATTCTTAGCTACTTGAAAATTATATGATGAAAGCAAAGTGGTTATTTGACAGATTTTTTTCATTCTTTTTGCTTGTAGTAGTATCTCCGATTTTTGTCATTATAATGATTTTTGTTGCTATTTCTTCCAAAGGTCCGATTTTCTTTATACAAAAAAGAGTTGGTCAATATGGAAGGCTATTTAATATGTATAAATTCAGGACTATGTTTTTGAATTACGGAAGTAGTATTTCAGTAAAATTTGATCCAAGGATAACCCCAATAGGTCATTTTATAAGAAAATGGAAACTGGATGAATTACCTGAACTTTGGAATGTTTTGATTGGTAGCATGAGTTTTGTTGGGCCTAGACCTGACGTTCCGGGTTATGCAGATAAACTGAAGGGGGGTGATAAACAAATACTTAACTTAAAACCTGGAATTACGGGTCCTGCCAGCCTAAAGTATATTAATGAAGAAGAAATATTATCAAAGGTAGAAGACCCTGTAAAATATAATAATGAGGTAATTTATCCGGATAAAGTCAAAATCAATATAAAATATTTGCAAAAAATTTTTTTTTGGTTGGATTTGAAAATAATATTCTTCACAATTATACGTAAAAAGAATTTTAGGTTTTGAATAATAAGAAGAATGTTATAAAGAGGTTTCAGATATTGTGAAAGAATCACACCTATTCTCTAACAAACTCGAGTTAACCTATTTAGCATTAACAATAAACCTGCTCGTGTTCAGGATAGCCTTCCCTTTTCTTGAATACCTATTTGTGCCGGCAGCTCTGTTATTAATTGTATATAGTCTTTACTTGTTATGGATTGAAAAACACAATTTGATAAATGCTAAAAACTATATCAGTGCCTTCTATCTTTTCATTCTGATAGGTCTGGCATATCTTATTCCATTAACATATACTTCGAGTTATTCAGTTTTAATAATACGGGAAGCGCTGACTTTACTTTTCTTTTTGTTTCTGATACTGGTATTTATATTATTAATTAAAACAGCAGAGCAGTACCAAAATTTTCAGAAAGAATACCTCAACCAGGTCTTAATTATTTCCGTTGTTGTAGCTATCCTGGGGATCAGTAAGTTTTTCCTTCATTTGTATGGATACAATCTGCCTTTCCTTGAGAAGAATGGTTATTACCCGGCAGGAACATCCTTAAAACTGGATCATAACTTTTCCTCCCTTACCAGTTTTTTTGGTATGCTGCTTATCCTTTTGAAGTTGAAGAAGGTTCTTTTGAAAAAAAGACGAATACTATATCAACTTCTTTTGTTTCTGCTCACCGTTAACATCTATTTCTCTTTTTCGCGAAGGGGAATTTTTTTATTAACTATTCTCCTTGTTATACTAATTTCAGTAAATGCATTGAGTTTAATAACAGTGAAGTTTGTAAATCAGTACATCAAGAAGGCCAACAGTCTATATTTGTATTGGATACTAACTCTGTTGTTTTTTATCTCAACTGTTCTGTTTGTATGGAAATTAGATCCTAGTGTTAGGTTAAGAATTGTACGTAGCTTAAAAATGAAAACATGGGTTGTAAATCAAGATTTGACAGATTTAATATCTGAATATTCAACGATTTTTGACCGAAATGTGGATTTAAGTCAAACAGATCGCTGGAGTTGGACTATTCAACAAGACCCCCTTGATCCTGCTACTGGCTGGGGAACAAGAGCGTATAAGCCTGTTTATAATTTGGTCGGGCCTGGTTCTGAACAAATACCCACAAATGCAATTGGATATAAACTGGATAAATCGTCAAATGCCAGTACATCCAAAGGGAATGCATACTCTTATACTTTAATAGGTGATTCAAGTATAAATGCAGGTGAAATAGTACATTCCATAGTATATTGTTATGTTTCAGAAGATTTTAATGGAGATTGGGTCCGGTTAAATGCAGAAGGTAATTCTTACGGTGATAAAATAGATTATTATGATATGGAATGTAAAGGAACATGGCAAAAATTGGAAATAAAGGCAAAATGTCGAAAAGGTAAAGTGCCGGTATATTTATATTTCTTAAAATTTGGTATTGATAGTTTTGATTCCCTTAAAGGACATGTCATTTTTGCATATCCTGAATATAAAAAAATAAAAATTGATCCACTTGATCCTGCTACTGGTTGGGGAACAAGAGCGTATAAGCCTGTTTATGATTTGACCGGACCTGGTTCCGAAAAAATACCAGCAAATGCAATAGGGTATAAATTGGACAAAACATCAAATCCCAGTAACTCGAATGGCAACTCATCTTCTTATACTTTAATTGGAGATTCTACTATTAATTCAGGTGAAATAATAAATTCTTCGGTCTATTGTTATGTTTCAAAGGATTTTAATGGAGATTGGATTAAGTTAAATGCTGAAGGTAATTCATACGGGAATAAAGTAGCCTATTATGACCTGAAATTTAAAGGAACATGGCAAAAATTGGAGATAAAACCAAAATGCCGTCATGGCAAAGTGCCGGTATATTTATATTTCGCAAAATATGGCAGTGACAATTTTGATTCCCTAGAAGGATATATAATTTTTGCATATCCTGAATATAAAAAAGTGAAGATTGGTCCCCAAGATTCTACAAAAGTTGTGGGAACAGGATCCATTGAGCATGAAAATAAATTTAAAGACACAGTCTCTAATAAAATCTTAGCCATAGCAATCAAAACCCGACCCAGTGCAGGTGGAATTGGAGAGCGCTTTCAGTTGATATCAAATCAAGGACTGCAACTAAATATTTTAAGTAAGCTGTTCTCATTATCAAATTCCCGAAAACAGCAAAATAGCGTAGAGGATAGTTTACAAATAACCAGGAGCAAAGATCAGCTTGTGGCAGGTAGGATTGACAGGTGGTGGTTTGCATATGAATATTATAATAAGAAATACAACGGTTTTGAAAAAACGTTTGGGGGAGGTTTTGATTATCTCCAGGCTTATGGTTTAACTTTTTATAATGATCCTGACCATATTGATTATCCCCATAATACCATAATTTCAGCAGTCCTTTATTCCGGCATAGTCGGGGGGATTATTTATATTGTATTCCTGTTACAGTCTTTCTATTATTATTTCAAATACAGGAAATACCACATGGTGTTCCTGATCTTTTACTTGCTTACCTTTTACTATGTCTTTTTTAGTAGTAACAGCCATTTTGAACTTCCCTTATTTACTTTTTTGTCTATAATTCCCTTTTTTACCAGGTATATAGTGAAAAAAGAACAAATAACCGATTCATCTTAAAAAAGCTGATAGAAAAAATATCTGTTATTATCCCCTGCAGGAATGAAGTAAGGCAACTTCTATCATATTCCTGGTTATGTCATAAAAAATGATTTCACCATGATGGTTTAGATATCCTATTTGTAGATTATGTGTTTAGAAGCTTATAATTCTATTAATGTAATAACAGTGAGACTTCTAAAAAGGGAATAATTTCAAAATACTATATGTAGAAGAAAGATTAAAAGAAAAGCACAGCAATATGCTGGCTAAATAATTCCTAATATTTTAAATTCATAATATGAAATCAAAAATCTGGCTTTCTCCTCCCCATATGTCAGGGGAAGAAATGAAATATATAAAGGATGCATTTGATACGAATTGGATATCTCCTGTTGGACCTAATATCGATGGTTTTGAGAATGATATTTGTTTTTTACTTTGTACCAAAGGTGCAGTAGTTTTAAGTTCCGGTACAGCAGCTATTCATTTGGCATTAATTATTTTAGGAGTTTCTAAAGGAGATACCATCCTTTGCCAATCGTTTACCTTTTCAGCTTCCGTAAACCCGGTGACATATATTGGTGCTACACCGGTGTTGATTGATAGTGAACAGGAAACCTGGAATATGGATCCGGTTTTACTTGAAGAAGCTATCCAGGATCAAATAAAAAAAGGAAAAAAACCAAAAGCTATTATCCTTGTACATCTTTATGGTATGCCCGCGAAACTGGATGAGATAATGCAAATTGCAGAAAAATACGAAATACCTGTTATTGAAGATGCAGCGGAGGCAATTGGTAGCAAATATAATGGTAAGTATGTTGGAATCTTTGGTGAAATTGGAATATTGTCATTTAATGGTAATAAGACAATTACTACTTCAGGTGGCGGAGCATTTATTTCTGATAATAGTGAGTATATTGAACAGGCAAAATTTCTTTCAACCCAGGCAAGAGACGATGCTCCTCATTATCAACATTCAGAGATAGGTTATAATTACAGGATGAGCAATGTTGTAGCAGGAATTGGGAGAGGACAAATGGAGGTCCTTAAGGAAAGGGTTAAAACCCGTAGAAAAATAAATGTATTCTACAGGAAGATGTTAGAAGATATCAATGGTATTTCATTTCAGAAAGAGTCTAATGGCTATTATTCAAATTTTTGGCTTACAACCATTCTGGTTGATCCGGAGAAAACCGGTGGTGTTACCTGTAAGGATCTGAGGTTAGCGCTGGAAAAGGAAAACATAGAAGCCAGACCGCTATGGAAGCCTATGCATCTTCAACCTGTATTCAAAGATGCACCTAATTATGTGAATGGTACATCTGAACACCTTTTTGAATTGGGACTTTGCTTACCATCCGGGTCAAGTCTTACTGATAAAGATAAGATACGGGTTGTTGAAACTATTATTAAAACGCTCGGGGTGAAAAATGAAGAAATAAAAGAGTTTGCAAAAGAAATTGAAGATGAAAGAATTGAAGTGCCTTTTTCTCCGCCGAGGATGGATTCCAAGGTTATACGTTCGGTTGAGAATGTTTTATCCTCAGGCTGGATTACTACAGGTCCCCGGACCACAGAACTTGAGAATAAAATAACCGGTTATTGTGGGAATAAAGAAACTCTATGTGTTAATTCCGGTACAAGCGGATTAGAATTGGTTTTACGCTGGTTTGGAGTAGGTGATGGTGACGAGGTAATTATACCTGCCTATACTTATTGTGCTACAGGTAATGTGGTTATCAGATGCGGTGCGAAACCTGTGTTGGCTGATATAAATTATGATGACTTTTTAATTAACCTAGAGGAAGTAGCTGCCAAGATAACAGAAAGAACAAAAGTGATCTTACCTGTAGATTTTGCAGGTTTACCCTGCGATTATGACAAGTTGAATGAACTTATAAAACGTCAGGATATCAGACAGAAATTTAATCCGGGAACTGACATACAGGAAAAACTAAGTCGTATCCTGATATTATCGGATGCTGCTCATTCGCTTGGAGCAGTTTATAAGGGTAGGAAAACCGGAGTTCTCACTGATATTACCGTATTTTCTTTTCATGCTGTAAAAAATTTAACTACTGCAGAGGGTGGTGCAATAGCTTTGAATCTGCCGGCTCCTTTCGACAATATAAACATCTATAATTATATGAGGATTTATGCTCTGCATGGTCAAACCAAAGATGCTTTGGCAAAATCTATCGAACGGGGTTGGAAATATGATGTTATTGTCCCTGGTATGAAAGCGAATATGACAGATGTCCTGGCAGCAATCGGCATAGTGGAAATTGTTCGTTATGATTCTGAAACCTTGAAAAAACTAAAATGGGTTTTTAATAAGTACGATGGACTATTGTCAAAATATAGCTGGTCCGAATTACCAATATATGAAAGTTTCGATAAAGTATCTGCCTACCATATTTATCCTTTGCGGATCAAAAGTTTCACAGAAGCTCAGAGAGATAGTGTGATCCAAAAATGCCAGGAGGCAGGTGTCATGGTAAATGTTCATTTTCAGCCATTACCTATGTTCTCTGTTTATAAAAACCTGGGGTACAATATTAAAGATGTTCCTGTCTCCTTCCGTGCATATTCAAGCGAAATATCGCTACCTGTTTTTTACGATATTACCGAAGAACAGATAAAAGTTGTTGTATCTACAGTTGGACGTTTCGTCCAAGCTGTTTCTATACAAGGGTATTAAGAAAGTGTTTTTCCTAAAAAGAACTATTATAAAAAATACATTAACTCTTTCAACAGGGACAGCTATTGCTTCTTTTATTCCAATCCTATTACAGCCCTTATTACGAAGACTTTATACACCCGAAGACTTTGGAGCATTTGCCGTATACCTTAGCATAACAGGGATACTTGTTGTCGTTTCAACTTTACGCTACGAGTTGGCTGTTGTTTTGCCTAAAAGGGATGAAGAAGCAGGGAATATCGTTTTTCTGTCATTGTTTATAGCCTTGTTATTCAATACGATTGTTTTCATTGTTTTATTGTTTGTTTATAAAGGGATTATTAGATTGTTTAATTTCCCGGTTGAATATAGCATATGGCTCTACTTCATTCCATTATCTGCATTTCTTTTTAGCGCTTTTAATGTTTTTAATTACTGGCTTATACGGCAGAAGGCTTTCCGGTCATCTGCCTCCAGCAAAATAGTACGTAGAGGAGGTGAAGGGTTAGTACAAGCTTCATTGGGACGTATTGGTATAACGGGAGTAGGCCTATTTATTGGTGATCTGGCAGGCCATACAGCAAACCTTTTTATGGGTGGTTTTCTTGCTATTCGCTCTGGATTAAAATTGAAGAGTTATAATTGGCCATCCCTAAGAAATACACTAAAACGATACTACGAATTTCCATTATACAATACACTGCCCACTTTCCTGAATACAGTTACATTAGCAATGCCTATTCTTGTAGTAAACAAATTCTATTCTGAATCTACAACAGGCCAGTTGGACCTGGCACGGCTTGTACTTTTCATACCTTTGGTATTCCTAACTGAACCGTTAGCACAAGTATTTTTCCAATATGCAACTGAAAAAAAATTGACTAAACAATCGATTTTACCACAGGCTAGTAAAGTGATCCTGATATTGACGATTTTGGCAATAGCAGGGATTATTCTGATTCAAGTCTGGTCTGAAGAATTGATCTTGTTCGTCTTTGGTAATGATTGGCAAACTGCTGCTGATTTTTCTACAATACTTGTTTATTCAGTGGGTTTTCGATTCATAATAGATCCATTCCGTTTTATTTTTGCAGCCCAGGAAAAAATCCGGATTTTATCTGCCTGGCAGGTGTTTTATTTTTTTTCAATCTTTTTATTGTCTCTTTTAGGAAATTTGGAGATCAGTCAGTTTCTTACTATTTATGTTTTAATTGAGGCGACCTGTTATTTAATTCTGCTGATTCTGATCATCCATACTTTGATAAGGTATGAAAAACAGTTGTAAGCTAATTAAGCTGTTGTTGAAAGTGATTGCTGAAGATATTGAAGCGGTAAACCGGAGTGAATAGTTTTGAAGTTGATTAAATTATTTGTAACTAATCAGCAAGTTAGTGTATTAATAGCCACGAGTATTTTTATTGAAGAGTATGTGCTTTTTGTACTTTATATTATAGATTTGAATAAAACTAAATATCGGTTTAATTTTTATGGTTTCTAAAATTACAGAAAAATCACATTTGTTTTCAAATAAACTCGAGCTAATTTATTTAGCCCTTACTGTAAACCTGTTAGTGTTCAGAATAGTCTTTCCTTTTCTCGAGTACTTATTCGTGCCGGCAGCTTTGTTACTGGGTGGATATTTCATTTATTTGTTTTGGATTGAAAAAAAACGTTTTTTTATCATAACAGAATATGTCAGGACTTTCTACCTTTTTATTTTAGTAGGATTAGCCTACCTGATTCCTTTAACGTATACTACTGGTTATTCAGTTTTACTATTACGGGAAGCATTAGCGGTCCTTTTTTTTATGTTTCTGGCATTAGTCTTTATATTTTTTATACGTTCAGAGGATCAGTACCAAATTTTTCAAAAGGAATACCTTAGACAAGTCAAAATAATTTCCATTGTCGCAGCAATTTTAGGGATTACCAAATATATCATTCATCTGTATGGTTATGATCTGCCTTTCCTTATGAAGAATGGTTTGTACCCTGCTGGCACATCCTTAAAATTGGATCATAACTTTTTCTCCCTTACCAGTTTTTTTGGTATGTTGCTTATCTTTTTGGAGCTGAGGAACCCTCTTTCCAAAAAAAGAAGAATACTATATCAACTTCTTATGTTCTTGCTCACAGTTAATATCTTTTTCTCCACTTCGCGAAGAGGAATATTTTTATTAACTATTTTCCTGGCAGGGTCATTGTTTACAAGTGTATTAGGTAGAATAAAAGGGCAGTTAGTGCATCAATACATCAAAAAGGCCAACAATTTAAACTTGTATTGGATACTTACACTGTTATTTTTTACCTCCGGTATTCTGTTTGTTTGGAAATTAGATCCTAGTGCCAGGTTAAAAATTGCACGTAGCCTAAAAATGAAAACACTGGTTGTGAATCAAGATTTAACAGGTCTAATATATGAATATTCAACGATTTTTGACCGAAGAATGGATTTAAGTCAAACAGATCGCTGGAGTTGGACTTTTCAACAAGACCCCCTTGACCCTGCCACTGGCTGGGGAACAAGAGTGTATAAGCCTGTTTATGATTTGACCGGACCTGGTTCCGAACAAATACCCATCCATGCAATAGGATATAAATTGGATAAAACATCAAATCCCAGTACCTTGAAAGGCAACTCATCTTCTTATACTTTAATCGGAGATTCTATTATTCATTCAGGTGAAATTGTAACTTCTTCAGTCTATTGTTATGTTTCAAAAGATTTTAATGGCGAACGGGTACGATTAAATGCAGAAGGAAATTCTTTCGGAGATAAAATAGCCTATTATGACCTTAAGCTTAAGGGTACATGGCAAAAACTTGAGATAAAACCAAAATGTCGTTATGGCAAAGTGCCTGTATACTTATATTTTACAAAATATGGTAGTGATAATTTTGATTCCCTGGAAGGATATGTAATTTTTGCATATCCTGAATATAAAAAAATAAAAATAGACCCTCTTGATCCTGCCACTGGCTGGGGAACAAGAGTGTATAAACCTGTTTATAATTTGACCGGACCTGGTTCCGAGCAAATACCCACAGATGCAGTAGGTTACAAATTGGATAAAACATCAAATGCCAGTACCTCGAAAGGCAACTCATCTTCTTATACTTTAATTGGAGATTCTATTATTAATTCAGATGAAATAGTAATTTCTTCAGTTTATTGTTATGTATCAGAAGATTTTAATGGAGATTGGGCCAAGTTAAGTGCAGAGGGTAATTCTTATGGAGATAAAATAGCTTATTATGACCTGAATTTTAAAGGTACTTGGCAAAAACTCGAGATAAAGCCAAAAAGCCGTCATGGCAGAGTACCAGTATACTTATATTTTGCAAAATACGGCAGTGTTAATTTTAATTCCCTGGAAGGATATGTAATCTTTACATATCCTGAATATAAAAAAGTGAAGATTAGTTCTCAAGATTCTACAAAATTTGTGGAAGCAGAATCCTATGAGCAAAAACAGAAATTTATAGACACGCTCTCTAATAAAATCTTAGCCAAAGTAACCAAAACTCCACCCGCTGCAAATCAAATTGGGGAGCACTTTCAGATGATATCAAATCAAAATCTGCAGCTAAATATTTTAAGTAAGTTTCTTTCATTATCATATTCCCAGAAGGAGCAAAATAATCTGAATGATACTTTAGAAATTGTCCGGAGCAGTGATCAGCTTGTGGCAGGCAGGGTTGACAGGTGGCGGTTTGCGTTTGAATATTTTAATAAAAAATATGATGGTTTTGAAAAAATTTTCGGTGGAGGTTTTGATTATCTCCAGGCTTATGGTTTGACTTTTTTTAATGATCCTGATCACATGGATTACCCCCATAATACGCTAATATCATCTGTTTTGTATTCCGGTATTCTGGGAGGGATCATTTATCTTGCATTCCTGTTTCAATCATTCTATTATTATTTCAAATACAGAAAATACCATTTTATATTTTTGGTCTTTTACCTATTGACTTTTTTCTATGTGTTTTTCAGTAGTAACAGCCATTTTGAGTTGCCCTTGTTTACCTTTTTATCAATTATTCCCTTCTATACACATTATATTGCTCTGAAAGAAAAAAAACAAAAAAATGAACTACTCCGCGGAAGAGCTACTAAGTATCTATAATGCTTTTTTGATTTTCCGATGTGGAGCATCGGTGAATAGAACCATTAGAGCCCGAATAGCTTTGCTTGCGGGATCAGTTCGACTAAATGATTTTAATACGTCTCCTACTTTCAAAATCATATTCTCACTGATTTAAGGTATATTCCGATATAATGATAAAGGTTTCTGTTATCATCCCCTGCCGTAATGAAGAACAGTATATCGAGGGATGCCTAAAATCCATCCTTCAGAATGATTTTAACCAGAACGATCTGGAAATTTTAGTTGTTGACGGTATGAGTGAGGACAGAACTCGTGAGATTGTCTCAAATTATTCAAAGAAAAATTCTTGTATTAGAATGTTGGATAATCCCGAAAAAATCACACCTGTAGCATTAAACGTTGGGATTTCCCAAGCCATAGGGGAGATTATTATTCGCTTAGATGCCCATGCGGAATACCCAAATCAATATATTTCAAAATTAATATATTACCTTGATAAGTTAATGGCCGATAACGTAGGTGGTGTATGGGTAACACTTCCCTCCAATGATACAGGAAAAGCAAAGGCGATTGTTGCAGCTTTAACCACACCATTTGGGGTTGGTAATACTCATTACCGGTTAAATATTAAAAGAATAAAGAAGGTTGATACAGTACCATATGGATGTTTCAGACGATCTTTGTTCGAAAGAATAGGGATGTTTGACGAACGTTTGGTGAGAAACCAGGATGATGAATTTAATGCTAGAATCCGTAAATATGGTGGTAAAATATTCCTGATACCGGAAATACGAATTAAATATTATGCGCGCAGTACTATCAAATCGCTATGGAAAATGTTTTATCAATACGGATTTTATAAACCCATGGTGAATAGATTAATCGGTGTGCCAATAACAGCTCGCCAGTTTATTCCCTTTTTCTTTGTTCTGTTTTGTCTCTTTTTTATTCCATTGAGCTTAATTATTTCGTGGCTGTTTCCGGTATCTTTGGTGATCCTTTTTTCTTATATAGGCTTAAATATTATTACCTCAATCTGGATTACATTCCAAAATAAGGATTACAATTTATTAGCGTGGTTGCCTTTCGTTTTCTTAGTTGTCCATTTTAGTTATGGATTGGGTTATTTTGCTGGTTTGAGAAAAACAATCTCGGTTAAAAAAAGAAATTAATTAATAGGCTGAATGACTTATTAAGATGGATGAAATTCAAAAAATAAAGCGTAGGTACCAAAAAAATAAATCGAAAATTGGAAACATTTTTTTTGAAAAGTATAAGGAATACACTAATTACCTGGTTAATGAAAGAGAGGCGGTTTATACAAAGGTCCTTCACGATTGGCACGGAAAAGATCTCAGAGGAGTTACCTTTTTGGAAATCGGAGCAGGAGAAGGTACTAATATCCCTTTATTTTACAAACTTGGTCTGAGTAGGTCCGATATTTGGCTAAATGAATTACTTGAGGACCGTATTCGAGTCCTGAAAAGCAAATATTCAGAAACTAACATTTTACCTGGTAATGCACTCGACCTGAAATTCAGGGAAAAGTTTGATATAGTATTTCAATCCACAGTGTTTTCTTCCATTTTTGATTTTGGATTTAAGCAAGCACTGGCATCGAAAATGATTGAATTTCTAAAACCCGGAGGCTTAATGCTGTGGTATGATTTTATATACGACAATCCATTTAACCGGGATGTTAAAGGCATTACACTGAAAGAAATTAAATCTTTGTTTCCAGACATAACAATTAATTTTAGCCGCGTCACTCTGGCACCTCCTCTAGGGCGAAAATTAGGGAAAAACGTTAAATGGGTAAACAAATTTATCCCTATTTTACGAACCCATGTTGTAGCCTGGGGAGTGAAAAATAGTGAATAGTTCCCCGCCATAAATGGCAGGGTTAGTGAAAATTAATTGAACATAGTGATGAACTTTTTACGGTATTTCATTTTCTCAGCGAGCAAGCAAAACCGCTATAAGGAGTTACTGTCAAAACTGAATTTTATTTTTGCATTAGGATTTGTATTTTCCCTTCCGTTAGGAAAAGATCTTATTCCCTATTTTATCTGGCTGATCGGGTTAATCTGGCTACTAGAAGGCAGGTATAAAGAACTGGTAAAACGAATGAATATTCTTGACAGGAAAACCCTGTTTTTCTGTATTTTGATGTTCTTTTACCTGATACATATAGTTGGTCTGCTTTATTCTAATAATCTGAAAGTTGGTTTATTTGATATACAGGTAAAATTATCTCTTTTGTTGTTTCCGCTTTTCCTGTTCGCAGCAAATGAAAGGTACAGTAAGAATTTAAATTATCTCTTGTTGACTTTTGTTGCCGGAACAGTTTTTTCGGCAATCCTTTGTTATATTGTTGCTTTGTATCATGTTTTCCATTTTGAAAACGGTAAAGTTATTTTCGATCTCTACCCTCCTGATGAGTATCATCTTTCCTGGTTCTCCTATAAGTATTTTTCTGTTTTTCACCATCCCTCATATTTCGCAATGTATGTACTTCTTTCAATTTCGATACTGCTTTATTTTATCTCGGAGAAGCACTATTTTGGAAGGATGAAAACAACTATTTACATTGTAGCTATTGCATTTTTATCCATTACCTTATTCTTTTTATCTTCTCGTGCCGGACTCATAACCTGGGTTGTTATCTTACTATATTATTTTCTGAGAAAGATTTCACAAAAGGGCCTTATTGGCCGGACATGGTTGTCTGTCTTTCTTTTGCTCCTTCTTTTAGGCGTGTTCGCCTTTCTAATCATAAACGGAAAAAGATTTAAGACCCTTCAGGGAGAACTATCGTCAAGGTATCAGGTTGAAGAAGGAACAGTTATCGGTAGTGCAGGTCTTCGTCTCGTGATCTGGGAAGAAACAATAAACTTGATCAAAAAAAACGTACTCTATGGAGTTGGGACAGGTGATATTAAGGATGAACTGCATAAGAAGGCTATACAGAGCAATATAAACCAAGTGGCTGACCAGGACCTGAATGTTCATAATCAATACTTTGAGACTTTAGTTGGCTTGGGAATACCAGGTATTTTTTTCCTGTTATCTATAATATTGCTGCCATTCCTGTATCACCCAATAAAAAATCATTATATCTTACCGTTTTTTCTTATTATTATTTTAATTAATTTTTTCTTTGAATCAATGCTTAATCGCTTGGCAGGAGTGGCATTTTTCTCATTTTTTTACTGCCTGCTAATATTTTCCCATTCCTACTCAAAAAATGATTAGAATTTACGGGTTGTGCGATTAGATTTTTTTTTGTTTAAAATAGGCAGATTAACCTTATAAAGTTTTGTATTTGTTTGATTTACTGAAATATATAATTTTAGTGGGATTTTGTGCTTTGGTGATTTAGTGGCGAAAAAAAAATGCCACAAAAACACGAAATCACTAAATAGCACCAAATCAGTCGCTTAATGCTTCTAATCGCACAACTGTTTAGAATTAAGTATTTCTTTTTTGTAAAAGTGAAAAAATGAAACGGCTTTTTGATATCGTATTTTCATTTTTAGGAATTATTTTCTTTTTGCCAGTTGGTTTTATCCTTGTATTTTCCATTTTATTATGTAATAAAGGTGGGGTTTTTTATATTCAGAGCAGAGTAGGCAGATATGGTAAACCTTTTACGCTCTTTAAGTTCCGAAGTATGAGAATTGGTTCAGATGAAAAGGTTTTAATAACCATTGGGTCAGCTGACCAACGAATAACAAAATTAGGTGGATTTCTAAGAAAATATAAACTAGACGAAATCCCCCAGTTAATTAATATCTTAAAAGGTGACATGAGTTTTGTAGGTCCCAGACCGGAAGTTCCCCAATACATTAATTTAAATAATAAAGAACAAAAGAGGGTATTAACAGTAAGACCGGGTCTTACAGATTATGCTTCTTTGAAATATTTCGATGAAAACAGGATCCTGACAGAATACTCAGATCCTGAAAAAGTATATATAGAAAAGATACTACCTGATAAGCTTAAATTGAGCCTGAAATACATTGAAGAAAGAAATTTCCTCCTCGATATGAATCTAATTATAAAAACAATACTGAAGATTTTTAGGAGTAACAGGTAAGATTGCCTGGCTTAACGTTAATATTTTTCTTGAACTGATAAATTCTTGTAATTTACTTCATAGGTTTAACCCAATCTTTCCCACTTCCAACTATAGTTCTATTTTTCAAATAGTGACTTAACAATATATCGTATTTTTACAACTGCATTTTTCCAAAATTTCCAATTAATGTTGCCTGATCTCAAATAACAATATGTTTGAAGTAGAAGGCCTTTCATTCTCTGTAAAGACATTCGCCTCTTTGAAATTCCTGGCAGGACCATGTTCAGATCCCAAACCTGACCCTTGCTTTTCTGGTTTTTCTCAATCAAGTTATACTTAACAGCAACCCGGTAAAGATCAGATCCAGGGTAAGGAGTAGCAAACTGCCAAGACATATAATCAAGGTATCCCTTACGTCTCAATATTGTCGCCTGCCGGATGGTATTATCTACTTCCTCAGGTGTTTCATAACATAGTTGACCGTTTTCTTCCCAGGCATTATAAAACATCATGAATCCATAAATTTGGATACCGATTTTTTTAAGGATATTACAAGCATTTTCAACTTCGTTAACAGTGATTTGTTTTCTAATACCATCCAATACTCTCTGGTTCATACTTTCAATACCTAAGTGCACTAACCAACAGTTCATATCACGCAGTTCATTGGCTAATTCTTCATTAATTTTGTCAGCCCTCAAATTACATTGAAAACTCAGATCTTTTAAACCAAGAGAAGTAATAGCCCGACAAACTTGCAAAGTCCAATCTAAACGAGAATTGAGCTCATCAGCACGAATATATAACTCCCGCATTCCACGCCTATATAGATATTCTATCTCCGAGCAGATACTTTCTATTGATCTTAGACGCAACCAGGGTTGGCTGCTTCTCCATACAGGGTTAGAACAAAACGTACAGTCATAGGGGCAGCCCCGGCTAAAGAGTATACAAGTACTTGGTGTTCCTTTGCTAATAAAAACCCCTCCGTAACGCTTGAAATCAATCAAATCCCATGCAGGCATCGGAATATTATCAAGTTTTAGAAATGGACGTAGTTTGGTTCTGATTATCTCCTTCTTTTCCCCCTTTCCATCTCGATAAGCAATACCCTGGATACTTTTCCAATCTTTTCCATGGAGTACCGATAAAATAAATTCGCGAAGGGTCTCTTCCCCTTCTCCAATTATACATGCATCGGCTTCTGAATTATCAAGAACCTCCTCCGGTAATGCGGTTGGATGAACTCCTCCAGCGAGTAATATTACTTTGTTGCCTAAAATTTTTCTGACTTGGTTGAGTGTATAATAGGAAACTCTTTTCATATATGTGGCAAATGAAATCCCATATATATCCGGCTGTAGTTTTTCAATTTGTTCTAAATGCGTTTTCAGAGACTCGATTTCCAGATAAATACATTCTACATCATTAAGGTACTTCCGCAAATAGGAAACCAGGCTAAGAATACCGATGTTTGGATACCCAATTACAGACGAGTATTTTTCTTGCTCCTTAATCTTTGGTGGATCGGCCAAAACAATTCTCATAACTAAACACTCCTATTTGCTCGTTTGATTTTTAAAAACGATATATTGTTGAAAATAGAAAATTAAAGTAAACACTTTTTAGAAAAATAAAGGTAACACTTTTGATAAGTTTTCAGTTGTTAAGGATTGACCGATTATGCTTCAATCAGGTTTCTTGATGAAAACCGGATCCTGGCAGAATATGGTGATCCTGAAAAAGTATATATCAGAAAGATACTTCCTGACAAACTAAAGTTGAGTCTGAAATACATTGAAGAAAGAAATTTTTTGCTTGATATAAAACTAATTCTTAAAACTATTCTAAGGCTTTTCAAAAGTATAAGGTAGCTTCCCCGTTAATCTTTTGTGAAATATTTTAAGACAGGCTTCTATTTGATCATTGAAAAATAAATTTAAACATATGAATAATTCAAAATATTTATTATAAGAAAGATGTTTCTTTAAATATTCGTAACTAATCAGTTTTGTTGTATTAGCATGTAGCGCATATGATTGCGATTATTTTTTTGATTTTACTTTTTGGCCAATTACGTCTTTCTGAAAATTATTTATTGGATCATGGCGCCAAAAGCAACGGTTTACCTTTTATCAACTTTGGTAGTTTCGGCGCTGTTGTAAACTTTCAATATTTTCTACAATAATGGAACCTCTCCGAGGTTCTTTTTCAGATAGAGAAGATGATTGGTACCCTGGTTGAACTGGTAGGAAAGATTGTGTGATTTTATTTCGAAGTTTTTTAATGCTTGATTTGTTGGTATAAAATGAATTTAACAGGGAAATTGACTCAGAGGTTACAGAAATTGAGTTGGTCAAAAAAAGATCAGTACATTATTACCATTATTGCATTTATGATTCCTTTTGGAATCAGGCTATTGCCGTACCTTATTTTATTGCTTGGATTATCATGGCTCCTTACCGGCGCGATAAAAAGAACTGTTGAATATTTTTTTTACTCGAAAAAAAGAAACAGGATTTTTCTCTTTTTACCCATCTTATTTTATTCATTACATCTGTTGAGTTTATTAATTAGTGAGAATCTTCAAATTGGAACTTTTGATATCCAGGTGAAATTATCATTTCTATTAATACCATTATTTTTAACCGGAATTCCAAAAGATTCTATTGATTTGGATAAAGTTTTAAATTCCTTTTTTGCCGGAACCATAATCGCAGCAATCCTGTGTTACTTCATTGCTGCCTGGAATTCGCTGGGATTAGATTCTGGCAGGATTATATTTGATGTTCATCCTGATGGGAATTATTGGGAGAATTTTTTCCTCTATGACCGGTTCTCAACCTTTCATCATCCTTCTTATTTTGCAATGTTTATACTGTTTGCAATAGGTACAGGATTTTATTATCTACGCTTAGACAAAAACAATATATTCGGCAATAGGTTTATTGTAATTTCCATATTTTTTCTAAGCCTCACCTTATTTTTATTATCTTCCAGAGCAGGGCTTTTAATATGGCTTGTCCTTATAATTACTTTTGGACTTACTCACATACATAAAAGAGCCAGAGAATCCTATCGACTTGCTTTTCCTTTTGTTATTCTTATAGGGGTTCTTTCTTTTTTAATCATAAACGGAAGTCGTTATAATACTGTAAAAGAAGATCTTAAAGTGTATGAGAATTATGCACAGGAGAATACCCAAAGTAGTATTGGAACCAGAATGGTTTTGTGGGAAGAGACTATCCAGATTATAAAAAGAAATTTCTTTTTTGGTGTTGGTCAGGGGGATATTAAAATGGAATTGTTTCGCCAGGCTAAAAAGCAGGGGTATTTACAAATAATTGAGAAAAATTTAAATATTCATAACCAATTCCTGGAAACCTTTGTTGGATTGGGAATAGGTGGTATAATCTTGCTGGTTCTGATGTTATTTTGGCCAATATTAAAGCTTAGAGGTATATACCTTGAACTGTTTGTCTATTTCATTATAATTGTTTCTCTGAATTTAGTTTTTGAATCAATGTTTAATCGCCTTGCAGGGGTGTTCTTCTTCACGTTTTTTTATTGTCTACTGATCTTGTTTATGAATCAACAACTCTCCTCACGGTTGGGAAAGTAGATCTAAGAATCAACAGGGTTGGAGGTTATAGTCGTCAGACCACTATTTTTAATAGAGAATTGTCAGATTACAGGATTGAACTCAATTTCTGATTTGGCCTATAGATTGCAGATAGTGGTCAGACGACTGAACTCTTTATTTCTGCGTTGATCTGCGTTATCTGCATAAGGTCATTTTCTCGCAGATCTCGCTCCTGTTTTGTGCAACGCATGACCCAGAACCACCAATTCTGAATTTTAAAACTGCCGTAGGCAGTGTATCTGTTTGCCAAAGTCGTAAGACTCTGGAATAAGAAAGAACAGATTAATGAGTTCCAGAGGAACGAAATGTTCTGTGTTAAAAGAATTTCAGGAGGTATTCTTCTTCAAAGGCAATTCCATAATGATTCAATAATTTTAGATATTCTTCTCTAAAACTTGTTTTTTTATGATGATTCTTTTGATTTT
>JAHLWT010000127.1 GCA_019057775.1 Promethearchaeota archaeon | reverse complement strand
CAGTAAGCAAGATTGCAGGTAATACGGTTTCAGGCACTCCAACAACAGGCCAGGTTCTTAAGTGGGATGGGACGCAGTGGATTCCTCAGGATGATTCGCTTGGTGGTATGAGTGGTACTGCCGGAGGTGACCTGTCCGGCACTTATCCAGACCCAACAGTAAGCAAGATTGCAGGTAATACGGTTTCAGGCACTCCAACAACAGGCCAGGTCTTAAAGTGGGATGGAACACAATGGATTCCTCAGAATGATGAGCTTGGTGGTGTGAGTGGTACTGCCGGAGGTGATTTGTCAGGTACATACCCAGATCCTACTGTAAGTAAGATTGCCGGAAACCCTGTTTCGGGTACTCCTTCTTCGGGTCAGGTTTTGAAATGGGACGGGGCTGGATGGATACCTGATACAGATAATGCTGGTGGGCTAACATTACCTTATTCCAGTATTTACAGCAGTTCACTAAACGCCTTTGAAATTGAACATAATGGGGGTAGCGGGACGGTAGCGAAATTCATTTCCTCAAACACATCAAACTCAGAACCAGCTATGATTATTGAGAATAATGGAGCAGACCTCGGCTTGTATATTCAAAATAATAATTCGTCAGGAAGTAGTGGACATAAAGCTTTGCAAATTAATAATGCTGCCGAATCTGATGGTATTGAAATTAATATGTCAGGCACAGGTGGTATTGGAATTGATATTAATATGACTAATGCAAATAACGATTATCGTGGAATTGATGTCTTAATAAACGGTCTAGGCGAGGCTGGAAGATTCACCATTTCTAATACCTTAAATCCGCAAAATATTTTTGAATTACAAACCAATGGTACTGGGGATGCAATAAATTTATATCATAATGGTGCAAGTGGTAAGGCAATGGATATTCGAATGAACGGCACAACGAATGGCGATGAACTTATCTGGGCTGAAACAAAAGGCTTAGGTATTGGAACATGGTTTGAAATTGATAACGTAAGCAATACTAAACCAGTCATACTTGCTATTACAAATGGAACAGGATCTGCTGGGGAATTTGAAGGTGACGTCGAGATATATGGCAACATTAGTAAGAGTTCAGGTTCATTTTTGATCGATCACCCCCTTGACCCGAAAAACAAATATCTATATCACTCGTTCGTTGAATCTCCGGATATGATGAACATATATAATGGGAATATCATACTTGATAATAAAGGTGAAGCAATTGTCAATCTACCAGAATATTTTGAGTCTTTGAATATGGAATATAGGTATCAGTTAACATGCTTAGGTGGTTTTGCACAGGTCTATATTGGTGAGGAAATTTCAGATAACAAATTTAAAATTTCAGGAGGCACATCTGGATTGAAAGTTTCTTGGCAGGTAACCGGCATTAGACAGGATCCTTATGCCAATGAGAATAGGATAGAGGTTGAAGTCGACAAACCTGATGAAGAAAAGGGAACATATATTCATTATAAGGAGTATGATCAACCTGTTGAGAATAGTTTAAGAAAAATAAAAGAACAGAGCCGTAAGAAAAAATGAGACATTATATTTTTATAAGTGCAATAATACTATTGCAGATATTCTCTGTAGTGTCCAGGGCACAAGTTTTTAGTTCCTTCGATGTCATATCATCTGGAGGTGGTAAATCAGATGCAGTTTCGTATTCCAATTTTGGAGTTATCGGGGAATCGTTTGTAAATAGTCAATCTCTTGGTGGCAACTACCTTACCGGGATAGGATTTCTCTCGAAGACAGAGTTAGTTTCCGGAATTGCAGATATAAATATGAAGTATAAGCTAATTAAGGTATTTCCTAATCCTGTAGCAGATATGATCTGGTTTAAGAATGATGAGCATAAAGTTAAATCGGTTGTAATCATAAGTATTACAGGAGTTAAAATAAAAGAATCAGTTTACCATGATGGTCTGGATGTTTCATTTCTACCGGAAGGCTTGTACCTAGTAAAAGTTTTTAATGACAATGGAGACTGTTTTAGCATTACAAGATTCATTAAACTATAATAAAGTTGAAGAGTTATTTCTATTTTTTAGGTAGGCTCCAGAGTATGACTGTATATTGCAAAATAATCTTTCTGTATGGTCTTTTATTATTTTTCTGTTCAGGTTTAGTTTTCTGTCAGAATATTGAAAGGATCAACTCACCTATTCTGGAATATAAGGATAAGAATCTTCATATCATATACAATTTACCAGCCACTGGTTCCGGTTTGTACATGGTAAGTATTGAAATAGTTAACTCAAAAGGTGAAAAGATAGATGCTCTCTCACTGTCTGGAGATATAGGTCCGGGAATAAGTTCAGGAAATCATAAGCATATAATCTGGAATATTGAAAAGGACAGCACATTTCTGAATGAGGCAATCTCAGTCAGAATTATAGCTCAGCTAATGTCAAAGAACTATTCGAAGGGTAACCTGCTGTTTAAATCAACTCTTCTGCCAGGGTTAGGGCAATCGAACATAAGCAAAGGTAAACCCTACTGGCTTACAGGCATAATTGCATATGGTTGCTTAGGAGGTTCGTATTGGTATAACAGGCAATCGATTCAATCCTATGACTTTTATTCGGCTGCTGAAACCAGAGATGACAATGACAGATATTTTGATTTAGCTAATCAACAGGATCAAATTTCAAAAATTCTGGCATATTCAGCCATTGGTATTTGGGCGGTCAATATAGTATGGATGGTAATTATGCCCGACAGAAGAGATTCGTATATCGTCCAAAACAGGATAAACTTTTGGGTCAGGCCCCAGAGTACCCTAAACAGTCAAACAGTTTCACTTTGTTTAAGCATAAATATTGCACAATGAAGATTTTTAAGGTCATTATACTATTATTTTTTACCTGTACAATGTGGAATTTATACCCTCAGGTGACGGAATCAGGATGGTCAACGATAATAATAAACAATAAGGTTCAGAAGCAAATAATATATATAGATTCTTTGCCTCCTGTTCTGTTAATGATCTCACCTCAGGTAAGAGTAAATGAAATTTTCATAACGAATTCTAAAAAACTAACTGTGATTGGGAAAGTTACAGACAATAATGGAATTTCAACATTGTTGATAAACTCAAGGGATGTAATAACTAATCCCTCAGGCATATTCAGTGAGGATATTATTTTGAAAGAAGGAATAAATACCCTTAGTATTGTTGCAATGGATTTGGAAAGAAACTTTATTGAAAAAAAGATAATCATAGAATATCTTCCCTCTGAAGTCTTTACAGAGACAATTGAAATAAAGGGTGATTATTATGCACTTCTGATTGCTGTAAATGAATATCAAAGTCCGGACCTTTTCCCTTTAGATAATCCTGTAAGAGATGTAAGGTCGCTTAAAAAGGTTTTATTAGATAGATATACATTCAGAGATGAGAATATATTATGTGTGGAAAATCCTACGAAGGAAGATATTTTGATTGCATTTGACAGGCTTTCCAGGGAACTAACTAAGGATGATAATCTTCTTGTTTTCTATGCAGGTCATGGATGGTGGGATCCTGATGCAAATATTGGATTCTGGTTGCCCTCAGATGCCGATAATGTGAGTCGAACAAAATGGGTCAGGAACAGCACAGTTCAGGATTTTATGAAAGAATTGAAGGTAAAGCATACACTGCTGATTACTGACGCCTGCTTCAGCGGCAGTATATTTGTTAGTCGTAGTCTTTACATAGGCACCTCGGTGGCAATAAAGACGTTATATGATATGCCTAGCCGGAAAGCGATGACCAGCGGCTCTATTACACCAGTGCCGGATGAGAGTGTATTTGTTAAGTATTTTATAGACCGACTTATAAAAAATAAGGAGAAGTACTTACCAGCTGGACAATTATTCAGCAGTTTTAGAATAGCTGTAATTAACAATAGTGAAGTTCTTCCTCAATATGGTGTTATTAAGAATGTAGGAGACGAGGGAGGTGAATTTATTTTTATTATGAGATAGATGATAAACCTGAATTCAAATATGAAAACCGGTGGCATGATCAGGAATACAATTCGGATTATATCTCTAATCCTTGTTCTGAATTTGCAAAGTTGTGAAAAGGCTGATTTTAAAAGGTTGTTGAAAATTAATACAGTCAGTTATAGTGATCTAAAAACTACTGCAGTTAAAGTCAGTGGTGAGTTTATAGATTTCGGGAGTGATGATATTTTAGAATACGGAATTTGTTGGTCTGTTAATAATATACCGGTAATTACAGATTGGAAAGTAATCACCGGGCAGCAACCCACAGATTATACTTTTACTCAATTAATTACTGATTTACAACAAAACCAGAAGTATTATGTCCGGGCATATGCAACTACAAAAGATACTACTGTATACGGATCTGAATTAGATTTTATCACCTTACTGATAGTGATTCCTTCTATATCAACAGGAAATATTACCGGGATTACTAACACTACTGCATCCTGCGGCGGTAATGTTACAAGTGATGGTAATTCCGAGGTATTAGCCAGGGGAGTCTGTTGGGGAATTAGTTCGAATCCTACTATCAGGGACAGCAAGACAATAAATGACACAGGTATAGGTGTATTTACCAGCGAATTAACCGGACTATTACCTGATGTTACCTACTACGTCAGAGCATATGCAACAAATATTGCAGGTACAGCCTACGGTGAGGAAAAATCTTTTAAAACTGTAATAAACAAGTAGAGGTTACTTGAGTATTATGAACCGGAACAGATACAATGTGAGAAGCCCGTTGGATAATTTATTTTAATTATTATATCATAAAATAATCCTCCCTCAAATAATTAAAAATGCAAACCTCCCCTGCACGCTGTAATTAAAAAATGGGACCTTTATTTGAACAATAATAAGTTTGAATCATCTCTTAATTTATAGTTCAATTTAGTCCCACTTGTTTTGAAGATATACAACCCTACATATCTACCCACTTGCCATTTATTCTGTTTCCTTTTGAAAATCTTTTAAAACTTGTTTTTTAGTGGCTTACGAGAAAGGATTTGATACACATGTGCCATTACTACTTTGGGTTTGTTGTTTTTTTAAAGTAATTTTATCATACAAACCAATAGCGGTTGAAACTATATGAAAAATAATGGCAATGCCATTAGCCAATCGTTAGCACCAATACTACTTGATATTAACAATAATTGAAAATGAAAACTACACGAATAAAATATTATTTTGCATTACTTTTGAGTTGGACAATACTAATTGTTTCACTAATAAGTTTTGAATTATTTAGAATTAAAAAAGAAACCGACAATCTTGCAAAAACGGAAGCACGTGCAAATTTCAACAAAGACGTAGCAGTACGCTTATGGGTGTCTTCACATGGAGGTGTGTATGTTCCTGTTGATAGTATAACACAACCAAACCCCGCTCTTTCACATATTCCGGAAAGAGATATTGAAACACTGGCGGGAGAAAAATTAACTTTAATGAACCCTGCATATGTGATGAGACAACTGAACGAATATTTTGCTGAATATTATGGAGTTGTAGGGCACATAACAAGTAAAAAATTATTGAGATCCGAAAATAAACCTGACAAGTGGGAACTTAATGCGTTAAACCAATTTGAGAAAGGCTTAAAAGAAGTAGGCGGGTATTCTGATATTAACGGTGAACCGTATTTACGACTTATGCAACCGTTGATTACAAAACAATCGTGCCTTAAATGCCACGGTCATCAAGATTATAAAGTGGGAGATATTCGTGGGGGTATTGGTATTTCAATACCTATGAAACCAATATTAGAACGTGCTTCTCTACAAAAAAAACAGCATATTTCTGCATTCTCACTATTATGGTTTATTGGATTTATAGGTTTGTCTATGGGCTTTAGAAGGTTAGACAATAGTTTACGAAAACAAGAACGAGCAAAAAAAATTCTGAAAGCACAAAACAAAGAATACGTATCACTCAATAAGAAATACAAAATACAGAACGAAGAATTGATAAAAGCGAAAGAAAAAGCTGAAGAAAGCGACCGCCTCAAAACCGAATTTCTCAATAATATGTCGCATGAAATCCGAACACCAATGAACGCAATTCAAGGGTTTTCAAACTTCTTAAATGAATCAGATTTGACCAATGAAAAACGAAATTTTTACATTAATATAATTCAGAATAGCGGTAATCAATTACTGCGAATTGTTGATGATATTCTCGAAATTTCTGAACTTGAAACAAAGCAAGTAAGAGTATCAGAAAATGAAGTTTGTCTAAACGACTTTTTATTAGAATTATTTTCAATTTTCGACATAAAAGCAAAAGAAAGTAAAATACCGCTATATCTGAAAAAAGGACTTTCAGATAAAGATAGCGCAATAATTACCGACAAAACAAAACTCAATAAAATATTGAGCAATTTGTTAGAAAACGCTTTAAAATTTACAAACGAAGGATTTATTGAATTTGGATATACAGTCGTAAACAACGAAATAGAAATCTATGTAAAAGACACGGGCATAGGAATAAAGACAGATAAACAAGAAATAATATTTGAACGATTTTCGCAAGAAAATGAAAATACTGCCACAAATTACGGTGGTCTCGGACTTGGCTTGTCAATTACCAAAGAAAATACAGGATTACTCGGCGGAAAAATATGGGTAAAATCCGAAAAAGGGAAAGGTTCAACCTTTTTTGTTACAATTCCTTATAAACCGGCATATTCAAACACTGAAATTACTAGCCAATCTACAATCGTTAATCAAAAATCATCAGTTGAAAAATATACAATATTAATTGTAGAAGACGAAGAATTTAGCTATTTGTATCTGGAAACATTATTTGAAAAACTTGATTTAAATTCCACAATATTACTTGTAAAAAATGGAAAAGAAGCAGTTGAAATGTGCAAGACTAATTCCAAAATAGATTTTGTTTTAATGGATTTAAAAATGCCGATTATGAATGGCTACGTGACAACAAAGCAGATAAAAGAATTTCGACCTGAATTGCCGATAGTTGCACAAACCGCATATTCAACAACGGCAGATAAGAACAAAGCAATTTCAGCAGGTTGTGATGATTTTATTTCAAAACCCATAAGTAAAGAAGCACTCATCTCAATGATAGACAAGTACTTAATAACAAAGCAAACAAGTTGACGAGTAGGTAAGGGAGAGTCTCAAACCCAAACCTCTCGTAGAACTGTACGTGATACTCTCGCTGAAGACATACATTTCAATAATTTAAGCAAGGCTTATCAAAAGATATTAAAATTATATTTTTCTGGGACTAATAGCTGAGATTATGACAAAAATGGTATTTAACAATAGATAATATACAAAGGAAAGAAAAGACAGATGTAAGAAAAGACTTTTTAAAAAGAATTGAAAACTATCCAAAATTTAAAGAAACAAAAGATGACTGGGAGTAGATTATTTTTTTTACAAGTCAACGAAACGAAAACAATAAAACAAAAACCATGTCGAAAATCCTGGTGATAGATGATAATAGACTTAACCTGGCTGTATTAGAAGCGTTATTAAAAAGATCTTACCCTGATTATGAAATTTTGATTACACAATCAGGTCCGGAAGGAATTGAAAAAGCTAAAAAAGAATTGCCCGACGCCATTATCCTTGATATTAGAATGCCTGATATGGATGGTTACGAAGTCTGTAAGCATTTGCAGTCTGATGAATATACACGATATATTCCTGTTTTATTACTGACAGCATATCAGTCTGATTCCAAAGACGTTATCAGAGGCCTGGAATTTGGAGCACTTTCTTTCCTTACAAAACCCTTCGATAAGGATGTACTAATTGCACATGTTAATGTCGCTCTACGTATCACGAAGGCAGAAAAAGCACTACGCGAAAGCGAGGAGGAAATGCGTTCCCTGTTAAATGAATATAAGCAGGCGGAGAAAACGCTGAAGGAAAGAATTAACGAACTTGAAAGGTTTAATAAACTAACAGTAGACAGGGAACTTCAGTTGATTGAGCTGAAAAAGGAAATTAATGAATTACTCGAAAAAGATGGATTACAAAAAAAATATACAATATCTGAATAGATGAATGAGTTAACGAAAAAAACAGAAATTCAGGAAATTGACTCCTTAATCCTAACAGGTCATTTTGTGGTCTTTACCCTTAACGAGCATTATTTTACCGGTGAACAAGGGGTTTGAGCAAACAAACAATTTGACTATACCCCATAAATTCAACAGTTTCCAACATTATGGCACTTTCTTCCCGTAATATTCTTCAGCTTTCTTAATACTCTTAATTATGTATTTCTTAAAATTTTATTTGAAGATATGCAATAAGATAGAATTAAATCGAGGTAACCTACCAAAAGGATTTTACTTGATTGAACTAAGAGGACCTAAAATTTACAGAGGTAAGATTCTTATTGAATAAGCTGAATAAATTTCAATCCATTCCTCTAAAACCAATTTAACCCTCCGAGTGAATCGTCAAATAAAAATGGATACAAATAATCGTCCCATTTTCTATGGTACCATTCAGGGGAGGATACGATTTCAAATTATTTGGAGGAGAGTTGTTTGTTAGTTTCAATACAGAAATTTTGCTTTCCATGGACTAAGTTAAGATTTTACACAGAGGAAAGAAATCCTACATCCTTAATTAAAAGGTTACCGGTAATATTAAATAAATGATTTTGGATTATTGTTTTATTTTGCACGAAAACCACAATTCTCACAATTATGATCATCTATATTGATTTCTCCGGGTAATAATTTTGGTGTTAAAAAGTGTTTAAGCCCAAGCTCAGTCGCTGCGGTCACCTGCAGCGGAAGTTAGCTGCCGCTGAATAGAGAATTGATCTGTTCAGCGATGCCCTCTAGCTGGCCTATTGCATTCCCTAGTGTCAAAATAGATTGGCGATTAGGATGAGACGCGATATTTCGCAGCTTACGAATCGCTTCCCATCGATTCAATTCTGATTGTGGAATGGTTCCATCATTCGTAAGCCAATCAATCCTTTTCTCAAATGTTCCCTTTGGTTTTAGAACTCCCAAAGCTTTGCACTTGTGAATTACTGCTGCCTCAGCAACCCGAAACAACTGCTGTGCGGCAAGTGTATAGAGAGGATAGAAGAAAAAGCCATACGCCATAGCGCCGCGTGCAACCTCAAATAGGGCCTGCACATCTTTGGGCACTGATGCGACAAGTTTGGGTTCCAAAATATGTTTTAAATATTCATCGCCAGTAATGGGTTGAAATCGCCCGTTAGGCGACATTCTAACAAATCCTTTGAGCACCCGATCGGGCTCTAACCAATTGCTTGGACTGATCTCTTTGAATCCGAACTTTGTCATGATCTTTAGCTATAGCAAATGGCCAACGGTAGCTAACATTATATTCTACCGCAAATTACAGTATAATACTCATATATCCAAGTAAAAACGGATTCCAAATAATACTCCTTTTTTTAATAAATATAATATCCGGGGCCCGTTTGATCCACCTGGTGATTTGTATGATTAAAAAATGATTTTGGATTATTGTTTTATTTTTCACGAAAACCGTAATTCTTACAATTATGATCATCTCTACTGATTTTTCCAGGTCATAATTTTAGTGTTAAAAAGTGGATAATGCCAAAATCACCTGCCTCTATGAAGTGTAGCGGAATAGAGGTCTGGTGAATTGACGGGTTAGGTTAACGGGCTGTTTTTGTTTTTCAATTGGACTATTACTGCTCTCAACGGCTACCTATATGGAATTTCATGATTTTTATTGCAATTCTTATCTTTTTTTGCTATTTTTAATGACAATTCTTAGAGTAAAAAGATGGAGGTTAATATGGCAAAATCTCGAAATACTTACAAGTATCAGTTTAAAGTTGGTAACAAAATCGTTCATGGTGGCATTACGACCGACTTGGAGCGTCGCGAACAAGAGCATAAACAAAAATGGCCAAAGGGGCATATCTTCCAAGTCGGAAGAAAAACGACAGAGGATGCGGCCAGAGAATGGGAAGATGACAAAGGCTACTCTTGATCATTAGTTGGCATAGAATAACCATCAAATTCCCCCGTTTCCCTCTTAAAATAATATTCTATGTCATTAACTTTTACAATCGAGTAATTAGGTGAAACGGATATCCCTATCCTATTGCCAGTTGACTCATCTTTATAAGAACCCGGTTTAATTTCAGCCATAGGATCTAAAACCATTTTGAGATTTTTTAAGTCAATCTCACGCACCCTTGAAAAGCCATGTAAAACGAGGGATACTATTGCCGTCAAACTGAGTAGAGATACATAAGTTACTTGACCTATTTTTTCTAAGCACAAAAGGGTTGTAAATAGCAATATTCCCAAAAGGGCTGTTAATCCGGCAATACTGCTTCCTAAGATAGAACTTCGTTTAAGCCTCATCCATTTTCCTTTCCTTAATTAACCTAACATTATATTCTACCCCAAATTACCATATAATGCCATATAAAACAATAAAAACGGATTCCATATAATACTACTATTTTTAGTAAATATAATATTTGGAGTCCGTTTGATACACATGGTGATTTACAAGATTGTATGTCGTCAGCTAAAGTGGAACTAAATAAGACATAAAGTTAAGAGATACATTTGCCTACGATTAATAATCTAACTGGTTGGATTTATATCCGAATAAATATCAAATAATGTTCCCTTTATTTACTTCAGGACACGGGGGAGGGAGGGTTTTCTAATTGTTTGGGGG
>JAHLWT010000126.1 GCA_019057775.1 Promethearchaeota archaeon | reverse complement strand
TAACACCGGAAGAGTTGGAGAATATAAAAGAGGAAGTGGCTAAAAGGAAAATTCCGGTTATTGTTGGTTTCAATCGCAGATATGCGCCATTTATGGCCGCCATTAAACAGATGCTGGAGACGCTTTCTCGACCTTACTTTATTCAATATCGGGTCAATGCAGGATTCATACCAAGGGATAGTTGGATACAAGACCCAGCAATTGGGGGAGGAAGAATTGTCGGTGAAGCTTGCCATTTCTTTGACCTATTCAATTTTTTGATTGGAAAGCATATAGAAGTCAAAGATATCTATGTCAACTCAATTCCAGTAGATAGTAAGAATGTAATCGCCCAGGATAATTTTTTCGCTTCGATTCGATATAGTGACGGCAGTCTGGCAGTTTTGACTTATACATCTCTTGGGGATGAAAAACTTCCCAAGGAAAGGATGGAGGTCTTTGCTTCTGGTAAGGTCTTTATTGTAAACGACTATCTAAGCCTGGAAGTTTACGGAATCAAACCCGCGCAATTGAAAGTACGTCAAGGAAAAATAAAAGGAAACAGAATCATTCTTTCCGCTCAGGATAAAGGCTTAAAACAGGAACTTATAGAGCTCGCAAAATTTATGAAAGGAGAAGACTCGAAAGTCATCAATTTTGAAGAAGTAGTCTCGGCAATGGAATTAACTTTTGAAATTGATAAAGCCATAAAAAGGTTTAAAAATTCTTAGCATCTTCTTAGATTTTACCAACAAGGTATATGGAGAAAAGGTAGTCTTGTCATGAAAATAATTCAAAAGTGTCCAATCTGTAATAGTGTTCAATTGAGAGAATTATATAGAAAAACCTACGTTTATCCTGGAGATAATATTGAATCAAATCTTATTAATGGGAATTTCGTTCGTCTATACATATTGTTTAACTATATCATACAAAACCGCACTCCAGTTCAGTTTACTATTATGATATGTAAGAATTGCGGTTTTATCTTTCTAAATCCACGTTTAGAAGCTCAAGATATAGAGGTTAAATACAGAATGATCAATCAATTTGGCTCTGTGAGAAAAAGATTAAAGAAACATCCTCCTTTTAACTTGGATAAGCGAGCTGCAGCTATATATAGAAGGATATGCGCTCAAATAGGCAGTGAACCAATCGGGTGTAAAATTCTCGATTTTGGCGGAGCAAGTGGCTATAATTTGAGACCTTTTGTGCACCATAATAAATGTTATTTGGTCGATTATGAAAAATGGGAGATACCTCCAGATATTGAACATTTGGGTTGCACATTAAACAATGTTCCTCAAGAAATGAAATTTGATATAATCCTATGCTGTCAAGTTTTTGAACACTTGATTGACCCTAAGGGAATTTTACGGGAATTAGCAGCTCGCTTAACCCCCAGCGGCCTTCTTTATATCGAGTCGCCGCTTGGCTGTTTTCGTGAATTTAGACATATAGGCAATCCTATAACGCATATTAATTTTTTCTCATCAGCTTCCTTCTCTTCTCTCTTTTCTGAATGCAGTGTTAATATTAAATCGATCGATGTAGGATTACGATGGATTCTTCACAATCGCGCACTTTGTCTCACGGTTATGGCTCAAAAGAATGGGCCTTCTTTTCTACCCACGTATCGAGGAAGTTATAAAGATACGCTTCGCCAAATGAGGAATCCATTGTATTATCTGGTACTGATATATAACAGGGTACTACGAGTGCTAAGAATATGAACAAACGGATAAATCGGTGAGTCTCGTTTACTTGAGATACGCGTTGTTATTACGGATTTAGAAAAATGGCATCGAATTTAATTAGAAATGCAGCGATTAACTCAACCGTTACAGCATGCTTACGAGAATGGATGAAATGCTAAATTTTTAAGAAATGTTCGCAGTTATGAGAAATCCAATATTTCCAAAACCTATAATTGACGCTATTAAATATATTTATTGTACTCTGCCTCTTCCCATCCGTTATGGCAAAGAATTTAGAAATATGTATGCTTTCTTAAAAGAGTCACAATGGTGGAGCAGGGAAAAACTGGAAGAATATCAAATGCAACAATTAAAGAAATTATTGAATCACGCTTACGAAAATGTGCTTTATTATCGGAGGGTATTTGATGATAGAAGACTAAAGCCGAAAGATATTCAGGATTTTGATGATTTTAGAAAACTGCCCGTTTTGACTAAAGATATTGTTCGAGAAAATTTAAATGATTTAATAAGTAAAAATATTCCTAAACAGAATATGGAGTATGTCACCACCGGTGGAACAAGCGGGAAACCACTGGGATTTTATATTGAAAAAAGGACTAATCTCATAAGGATGGCTTTTGAATGGCGCGAATGGAATTGGATGGGGTATAAATTTGGCGATAGATGTGTAGTTCTAAGAGGGAATGTGATAAAAAGGAAAGAAGATGGTAAGCCTGCCTGGTGGGAGTATGATAGAGGGAATAATTATCTGATTCTTTCTACCTATGATATGACAGATGAGAATTTGTCAAAGTACGTAGAAAAAATAGAGAAATTTAGACCCAAAGTGATTCGGGCTTATCCATCCGCTTTAGATATTTTGGCAAAATATATTAAGGAAAATAATTTAAGAATCAATGCGGAAAGGAATATAAACGCTATATCAACATCATCGGAGAATCTTTTTCCTTATCAAAGATTGCTCATTGAGGAAGTATTTAACTGTCCGATAATCGATAAGTTAGGCAACTGTGAACAGACCAATATAGCAGGCCAGTGCATGAAGACGGAAGGATATCATATCTTTATGGAATATGGCATTACGGAGTTAATTGATGAGGTGGGCAATCCTATTTGTCAAGAAGGACAGACCGGCGAAATTGTCGGGACGGGCTTCACAAACTATGCAGTTCCTTTAATTAGGTATAGAACTGAGGACTTCGGAATTTACACAAGCAAGCAATGTTCTTGCGGCAGAGCTGGACTGCCCTTATTAAAAGAAGTGAAAGGTAGATGGTACCAGGAGAGAATTGTAACACGAAATGGTAATTATATTCCGATAACTGCCCTGAATACTCATTCTGATATATTCGATAATGTAAAACAATTTCAATATTACCAAGACAGTTTAGATAAAGTTATATTGCGGATTGTCAAAAAAAATACTTACACTGCTACTGACACGCAAAAGATTCTAAGAGAACTTAAAAGAAAATTCAAAAATCAGATTAAACTAGAGATTCAATTTTTAACTGAAATACCGCGCACTGATAGGGGAAAGTATAAATTTCTGGTTCAGAAATTGCCGATTAAGGTTGGAGGTTGGTTATGAGGAAGAAAGAAGCAAATTCTAAAATAGCCTTAATTGGGCCATATCCTCCGCCGTATGGTGGGATTTCCGTCCATATCCAGAGGTTAAAGGGGCAACTGATGAAAAGATGGGGATACGACTGCGTAGTTTATGACCTAGGAAAACAGGGGGAACTACCGAAGAAAAATATCATCAGGATTAAAAGTGTAAAAACATGGCTACTAAAATATTTCTTCACTGCTAAGGAGGATGTAATTCATCTCCATGACCCAGACTGGCGGGCGCGAGCGATAATGGGCCTAATGGGATTGTTGGGTAAGAAAACAGTTATCTCAATTCACGGCGCAAGCTTGGCAGATTCTCTAAAAGGAGGCGGTTGGTTTAGAAGGCATATTATAAAATTCACTATCAGGCACACTTCCTTTATTATTGCTCTCAATCCAAAGATCAAAGAGCTGGCTTTATCCCTGGGGGTCAAGCCAGAGCGCATCGAGGTTATCCCATCATTTATCTCTCCTAGCATAAAAGAAGAAGAAGTTGCAGAAATTTCCCAAGAGATGTGGGATTTCATGGATAGCCATAGTCCTGTAATCTCAGCAAATGCCTTCAGAATAACCTTTTACAATAACCAAGACCTTTATGGGATTGATATGTGTATAGATTTATGTGCCTATCTGAAGCAATACTATCCTAAAGTAGGTTTTGTTTTTTGCCTTCCAGATATTGGAGATTATGAATATTTTCACAAAATGAAGCAAAAAATAGCAGAGAAGGGAATAGAAGATAATTTCTTATTTCAAACCAAGCCATGCCAATTATATCCTATTCTTATGAAAAGTGATGTATTTGTGAGACCAACAAATACAGATGGCTATGGCGTTTCTGTCGGGGAGGCAATATATTTTAAGGTTCCTGTTGTGGCGAGTAATGTATGTCCTAGGCCTGAAGGAACCATATTGTTTAAAAGCCGAGACATAGATAATTTTATCTCAAAAGTAAAAGATGTGCTGGATAATTATGAACAGTATAAGCAAAGATTGAAAGCAATAAAAATTGACGATAACTTTGAGAAGATACTAAAGGTATATAAGAAATTGCTAAAGTAGTTAAAATAAGAGGAATTAAATAATGGAAAACCGTAAATGCTTTTATGAACATTGGGGAGAACGAGAGTTAAAGAAGGGTGAATTTAGAGAAAGAATATTAATCTGGAAAGCTAACAAGATTGCAAACCTTATAAGGCTTAGTGGGATAAAAATGGTAGGAAAGAAGGTTCTAGAGATAGGCTGTGCCGAAGGAATTGTTCTAAATAGAATGCGGGAACTATTTCCACAGTCGAATTTCATAGGCTTAGATATAAGTGAAAAGTTCATAAAGTATGCAAGAAAAAAATATTCCGGAATTAAATTCTATTGCCAAAATTTTATGAATTTTTTTGAATTACACGGAAAAGTTGATTACGTAATTTTATCTGATATAACAGAACATGTACTCGACGATAATATATTTATAAAACAAGTTGCAAACAATTGTGACTACATATTTCTAAAGATGCCAATAGAACTTTGCTTTTGGAATAGTTCCTTATTTATGGGACTTTTGAGAAAAATGATAGGTAAACCATCTGCACGGCCTCAATATGGAATGAAACATATTAATGGCCATTTAAGAGGATACACACTAAGTTCGGCAAGGAAGTATTTAAAGGGAAACGGTCTTAAAATAATCATAGATTCTATAAAGAATACTAATCAATTCTATGGAAATTCACTAAAAATTAATTTGGTAAGTAAAATGAGTGAAAGCCTGAGCGTAGTAATATTTGGGGGAGCATATTTCGCTATAGCAGAGACTTCTAGTTTCAAGATTTAATTTATTAATAAAAATACTCAAAAACTTCGGCAAGTCATAGGCTATGTTCCAAAATGAAATGTAAATTATGCGGAAGCCAAGAAATTAATTCAGTAAAGAAAATCAAAAGACCTTATGTGAACTTTAGATATACTTTATATCAATGCAACACCTGCAAGAACAGATTTTTTGATTTTAATGAACATAAGGTTGATATACAAACGATATACGAAGAATCTGCTACCAATTATATTAAAATAACGAGATTCCGAAAGAACTTTTATTGGAGGAATCAAATAAGAAGAATTGAAAAGCTCCTTGGTAAGGAACCAAAATCTGTGTTAGATGTAGGCTGTCGGACAGGGATTTTTTGATGAATTTTCCTAATAATATTATTCGTGAAGGAGTGGAACTATCAAAAGATTCAGTAGAAATAGCTAAAAAAAGAGGATTAGTGATATATCAAGATTTTGTCGAAAATATAAATTTTGATAAGTAATACGATGTTGTTACATGTTATGCAATACTTGAACATTTGATAGATCCTTTAATCTTCTTAAACAAACTTGCCGATATTGTATCTCCTGAGGGGATAGTGGTTATTATGATACCAACCTATGAATGCTTCAAACGATGGAGGATTGATACATTTACATCAATCAGATGGCATATGTATGCTCCTCCGCTACATCTGAATTTATTTTCAAAGCAATTCTTGGATAGATGCCTCGCTGAAAATAATTTTAAATTGGTTGATAGATATTGGATGTCTGGTGGGATGTTTAATCCTTTAAGAAATTTTCCTTTTGTGAACCGTGTTTTTGGAAAAGTTATGACTTTGTTAGATGAGTATATTCCCATAAATAAATTACCAATTTTTAACCATCTTTATTCTTATTATGCCAAAACAAGATAGGTTTTCACTAGCCCTCAACATGAACCGAATTTCACAATTATTGAAAGATATTCAAAATAAAGGATTTTTTCATCTCCTTTCTGCCAATTTTATTATTGGATTTTTGGGTTTTGGATCACTGTTATTAATAGCCAAATTTGTTACACCAATAGAACTGGGCCAAATTAAAGCAATGCAATCATTTATTGGGGTAGCTACAATTTTGGCCGGCTTTGGCTTTAATACTGCAGTTTTGAAACTCTGTTCCGAAAAAAGGCCCATAGAAGAACGAGCATTTATATTCAAACAGAATTTCTACTATACTGCTCTTCCTATATTATTTGTGCTCATAGGTCTCTATGCTTTAGCTAAATTAGGTCTTTTGTCACCAGATAAAGAAATTAATAAATGGTTACTACTTTATATGTTGGTTATTCCTGCTATGACTTATACTTCTCTAATTATGGTTTATTTACAGGCACTTAAAAAGATACAACTTATGGCAAAATTACAGATATTTATACGCATTTTTGGTTTTATAGTTCTGGTCTGCATAACTTATTTTTATGGCTTACTCGGCTTTATTTTTTCATCAATATTTATCGGATATGTTGCGTTATTACCTTTATTCAATTTAGTTAAAGATAATTTTAATAGTAAAATAAAAGTAAATAATGTTTTCCCTCAAAGTTTTTTTTATGCTAAATGGAGCGTATCTGCTAATGCAGTCGCAAGAATTGGACAATATATGGATATTTTTATGCTTAATTATCTTATAAAAGATAGGGTAGGTTTTGGCTATTACGGTCTCTCGACTATTTTTATTTTAGGGTTGAGTTACATAACCTCAACTGTTCAATCTATTGCTACACCTTATTTTTCTGAAAAGAGTAATGATAAAAAAGAATTTTTAAGGGTTCTGAAAAAGTATGAAAAGTTAATGGTATTACTTGCTATGGGAGTAAGTGTTATAGCTTTTCTAATTGTACCTCCTTTTATTAAGATTGTATATGGTAATAATTATGCACCAGCAGGCAGTTATTTTCGTATATTGGTATTGAAATATTTTTTCTGGAGTTGCTGTGCCTTACTCGGGGTAGCTATGTTAGGTTTAGGGAAGATGCGATATAATTTTTTATCAGTTTCTATTTCGGTTCCTATTTCTCTTGTATTAAGTTATTTTTTCATAACTTCTTATGGATTAATGGGTGCAGCAGTGGCGCAGGCATTGGCATATTTTATTACATTGATTGTTGTATCATTTATGATAAGGTATGTGATAAAAGTCCATTTTGGAGTTGAAACGAGGGGAAATGTAAGATAATGAAAAAATAAAAAGAAGAGTAAAATATTGTCTTGATGAAATGAAAAATCAACGCCTAAGACGGTAATAAAAAGAGTTTTTCCGCAAAATTGAAATAAAGGATTACTTGGCATTAATAGAATATCTGCTAATGTGTTTGGCACTAAAATGACAGATGCAGATTTTCCGAGGAAAGCTTGGAGACCAAATACAAACTTTTAATTCAGAAGAATTAAAAGAACATTTTCATAATAGAGGAAAACCAAAATTTTTTATTGCGGGGATATTTTTGTTGTCTTTGGCAACGATACATAATAATGTCTTAGCAGGGCGAGGCTATCCCCCAATCATAATTTATGCCACCGGAGCAGGTTTTATTTTGAACTTTGGTCTAAATTTGTTATTTATTCCTCGATACGGAATAACTGGCGCAGCAATTACTTCCAGTATCTCCTATTTTGTAATGTTTTTTATGGTTTTAATCTACTCAGTGAAGATTATGCATTCTAGGGTAGAAAAATTCCTTCATATGGCGAAATAAAAATCTTGTTTCAAGAAGGCAAAAAAAGGTTAAAAATAGGGAAAAATTTAGTTTCAGGAAGATAATGAAAAGAATACTTTTAATAACAGATTTGAAACTGAATATCCGGGAAGAAAATTCCGCTGTTTTAGCTGCGGATGAAGTGAAAAAGAACCCAAAGAAAATTTTTCGTTTGAGGAGAAATTTTTTTAGTGAAATTAGATTTTATACATATGACCTGTCCGTCCTTCGTTATCGGGAGATATGGAAATTTGTGCTCCTTCTTTTAAGGGGGAAGAAAAGATTTTTATGTGATGAGAAAGACAATCGGGAGGAGGTAAGCTGGCAGGGGTTTTTAGCAAAGGGTTTACCTAGACTTATTTCTGAATTTTTTATTTCTCTTTTCATTCTGGCAAATACCTGGTATAGAGTTGCGAAAATTTCAAAAATTGTAAAGAAAAAACGGAAGGAAAATATTAAGCACTATTTTGACAAAATAGCCCATATACGAACAGATCATTGGGTTGGAACAAGAGTTGGTGGTTCAGTTGCACATATATATGGTGTGGCAAATGGATTCAAAAATTCAGGTAAAGGGTTATTTTTTATTTCAACAGATGAATTAGAGTTAGTTAATAAATTGAAATGTCCAGTTTATGTTATATCGCCTTTTAGATTAATAAGGAATCTCCCGGAAATCCCGGAGATGGCATATAATCAGATGCTTTTCGAGGAGGTTTGTAAAATATTCGACAGGGAGAACCCGGGGGCGATATATCAAAGATATAGTCTCAACAATTATACTGGAGTAGCACTTTCTTTAAAGTATAAGATTCCTCTAATTATTGAATATAACGGTTCGAAAATATGGACGGCGAGAAATTGGGGAAGAAGATTAATTTTTGAAGGAATATCAGAAAGGATAGAAATATTAAATTTAAAGGCAGCGGATTTAATCGTGGTAGTCTCGAAGGTGTTAAAAGAAGAACTTCTGCGACGAGGGATAGAAGAGAGGAAAATATTGGTTAATCCCAATGGTTTTGCGCCAGAAATGTATAGTCCAGGAATTGATGGAAGAGAAGTTAGACAAAAATACGGGTTTGGAAACAAAGTCGTCACTGGCTTTATTGGAACTTTTGATGTTTGGCATGGAACGGAAGTTTTAGCAGAGGCTATTAAGAAGGTAATTCAAAAAAATTCAAATATTCGTTTCCTGTTTGTCGGGGATGGGGTAAAAATGCATTTGGTCAAGGAGATTATTAAAAAAGACAGAATGGAAAATTTCACAATACTCACCGGGCCGATTCCTCAAGAAAAAGCACCGAGATATTTGGCTGCTTGCGATATTTTGGTTTCGCCTCATGTGCCGAATCCCGATGGGTCGAGGTTTTTTGGTTCTCCCATCAAACTTTTCGAATATATGGGAATGGGTAAAGGAATTGTGGCCAGCGATTTAGAGCAGATTGGTGAAGTATTGGAACATAAAAAGACAGCGTGGCTTGTTAAGCCGGGAGATGTGCAGGAATTGGCTCAAGGGATACTTAAGCTTACAGAAAATGAGAATTTGAGAAGTGAGTTGGGCAAAAATGCAAGGGAAGAGGCCTTGGAGAAGTATACATGGGATGAGCATGTAAAAAGGATATTGGATAAACTGAAAGAAATTTCGCAAAATTAGAATAAATTTGCACAGATTGAATCTGTGCCTACAATGGATAAAATTAACGAGAATATTTGTAGGCACAATTTCAAATTATGCAGTTTTGAGATGGAAAAATGGAAAGGAAGATAACATATTACTTTTATCGGATGCGGACTTTGCCACCGGGAAAGGTGGCTAGGCTCATCCTGAAAAGGTTCTGTGATAAAGTGGCTGGGTACTGGGATAGATTCTGGTTGAAGGTAAAGAGGAGCGAGATATCGAATGAGAAATTGATAAGGGCAATGGTTAAAACACAGGATAGATTGGAGAGGATAGAGGACCTACTTGATTATTTCAGGAAGAGGGAGGAGCCGAGATGTTTCGTTGATATTGTAAACAAAGAAGAAATTGCGAGGATGTTGAAAACAGATTATCCGGAATTGGTGGGAAATATCGTTTCGGAGGCTGATAGAATCTGTAATGAGATTTTCAACATTATGGGCAGTGGGGATAAAAAATTGGAGCCCATGGATTGGCATCTTGATTTTAAGTCAGGTTATCGGTGGAACCCGAAAACTTATTATAAGGATATTAAATATCCGGTTAAGGATTGGGAAGGAGCAGATATTAAGATTCCCTGGGAGATTTCTCGCTTCAATTTCTTGAATTACTTAGGTGAAGCTTACTGGCTTACGGGTGATGAGAAATATGCCGGGAAGTTCGTTTCTTTAATTACTGACTGGATAATCAATAACCCTGTAAAACAGGGATTGAATTGGAAATCGACTATCGAAGTTGGGATTCGAGTGGCAAATTGGGTAGCAGGCTGGTATTTTTTTAAAGATTCGAAATCGATAACTCCTGAATTTGTGGCAAAATTCATAAAAAGCCTCCTAAACCATGGCAGGTTCATAAAATCTAATCTGGAGTATACTGAAGGTCTAACTTCCAATCACTATATTTCTAATATTGTGGGGCTTTTTTGCCTGGGGCTATTTCTTGGCGAATTTAGAGATGCAAAAGGGTGGTTAAGTTTTTCTAAGCGAGAACTTGAGAAGGAAATGCAAAAGCAGGTTTATTTGGACGGAGTGGATTTTGAGGCTTCGACCTGTTACCATAGGTTCGTTCTGGAACTTTTCTTTTATCCAGCACTCCTGGCCAAGCTGAACGGAATTGATTTTTCTTCGGATTATCTTTCACGGTTGAAGAAAATGTTC
>JAHLWT010000125.1 GCA_019057775.1 Promethearchaeota archaeon | reverse complement strand
TGAAACGCATCTTTCACGATGATTTTCTTTAATTAGCTTTCAATTTCAAATACAATCTTTTGATATTCATATTTTGAATTAAGCAATTTTAATATATTTTCGATAAAAGTTCTTAAATTCTTCGCTTGAACCTGCTTTTGATCTTTCTGTTCGATTAAGAATTCATGTATCATAATTCTAGTTTTTTCTGTACCGTTTTTTTTTAAATATTTCATCCATTGTATGGACATTCTACAGATTTTTTCTAAATACTCTTTAGGATATTCAATCAAATCAAGGATTTTCTCATGATACTTATTGATTGCATTACTAACACTTACTAAATAATCAGCGGTACCCAATGAATATCGACATAAACTAATTAGATTTGATGTGATTCTAGAACTTCTAGTATTAGTTGCTGCCTCAAAGGCCTCCCAGGCTTCATTCCATTCGTTTTTATTTCGTCTTTCAAGATTATCTCTATATAAAGCTACATTCATTATGTCACTTAGATCTACATCATGTCCTCTTTTTAACTTGTTATTAAAGATATCTTTTAGCTCAGTCCCTTCAAGATAACTCCCAGCTCCAAAATCCAGTAATTTTTTTAGATTATTGGCTGTACAAACTGCATCATGTTTATCTTCACCTGTTTCGGGATTAGTCCATTCTAGATTTTTTTCCCATTCACCTGTTTCGTTATTTTTTACCCAACCTATTTTTCTTAATACATGGTTTAACAAACCTACTTGAAAAGTCCAAAAGTTAATTTCATCAGTAAAGCGTTTTCTCCTCCAATCTCTAGTTGTATATTTCCCCAAATACAACTTAATAGCACCTCTTACCAAAGCTTTTTTACCATTTTTCAATGCAGTTTTTGCAATTTCATAATAAGGACTACTTAAATCTTTAGAACATGCAACAATATGATCTAAAACTTTTCTAGCTTCTGCGGCGGTGATATCACATGGAATGTTTCCATCTGAGGGGTAATTTTGAGTTCCACCATCTAAAAAATCTTTAAACAATTCAAAATCATCATCTGGAATTGAATGATTTGGGTTGTTAAACATTTGCTTGCTGAATAAATAATTTGTATAACCATTGTTATCAACTCTAGTTTTACGAGCTATAGGGGATATTTCTCTTAACCAATCCCCCTCTTGAATTGAATCTGCTCTTATATCCCAAATTCCCTCCATCGTAGTATCATCTGACAGGTTGTTTAAAATGAATTAAATATCCAATTTGTATTTTTCTTAAATTTCCGACATTTCGATTAGTTTATGTTAAGCTTATCTTTTTTAAAGAAGATGTTTTCCTTTTCTATTTCAAAAATAACTTTAGCGTTCTCAACTCTAGAATTCAAAAGATGTAGTACTTTTTCAGCAAAATGCCTGAGATTTTTTGAGTAATAAAGTTTGAAATGACTTTGTTCAAAGATATAGTTATGTATCAACTCCCTTGTAATATCTAGACCATGGTTTTTCAGATATTTTTGCCAATGAATGGAGACACGAGTAATTTTAACTATTTTTTTATTTGGATATATTGTTTGATCAAAAATCAGATCATGAAGTTTTAGTAAAGCAGTTCCTACTCTTTCAAGATAATCAGCAATTGAAAGAGAATACCTTACTAAGCAAATCAAGTTAGAAATAGTTCTTGTGCTGCGAGTATTCGCACTTTCTTCAAAAGCATCCCATACTTCATACCATTTATCAACAGCAAATCCCTCTGCTTTATTGAAAACCATTGCTACGTTAATAATATCGCTAATATCAACATCATGTCCTCTCTTCAATTTCTTTTTGAAAATATCCTTCAACGTTGCACCATCAAGATAACTTCCCCCACCAAAATCAAGATTTTGATTAATATCGTTAGATGCGATAAGTACGTTCTCTTTTCTCTCATTCGAAAGAGGATGATCCCAATAAACTTTTTTTTCCCATTCACGTGTGATCTTATTTTTTACCCAACCAGTTTTCTTTAACGCATGCTCTAATAAATCAACATTGTGTATCCAGAAATCAATATCGTCTGTAAACCTCTTTCTTCTCCAATCTCTTGTTGTATATTTACCTAAATATAATTTAACGGTCCCTCTTATTAATGCAAGCTTACCTTTTTTTAAAGATTCAACAGCTTCTTTATGATAAACAGCATTAGGATTTTTAGATATTTTCGTGATCTCTTTTAAAATAATTCTTGCTTCCCCCGCAACTAAATCTGTAGGAATATTCCCGTCAGAAGGATACTCCCTTGAACCACCATCTATGAATTTTTGAAAAAGTGAAATATCATTTGTTGGTAAAACATATTTGGGATTATTAAACAAAACCTTACTGAAAACATAATGAGTGAAACCATTTTCATCTACTTCAGTTTTATCATATAAAGGTGAAACATCTCTTAGTTTATCCCCTTTATGTATAACATCAGCCTTAATATCCCATATTGGAGTCATATGAGATATTATATTGGTAGTAACTTTTAAAAATTATTAATTTAAAATATAAATTCAATTTTTTACTGATACACCCTTTAGATATTATATGAGTAATTTTTTTAAAATCTATACTTTAACACCTTGGGCTTCATTAAATTCAAAGATATTAACAGAAGTGAAATTATATTCATTGAAAAATATATTTAAGACATTTCCCGTAATTGAACTGGAGTTTTTTGATGATATTCTCTCAAATTTGTATAAATTCAAACATTATTCATGGGTAGAAAGCATTAAAAGAATTCTTGGTCCTAATGCTGAGGATTATGATATAAAGCCATGGAATTTTGTATGGGGTATGGATAATGAAAGAAGAATCTACCAGCTGCTAATACAAAAATCAGAAGAAAAAGCAATTTTGGTGGCATTAGCACCTCCAGAATTAGGGAAATTGTTTAAACAATATAAAAAAGAAGCTATTTTGCGTACTTTATCTTTATTAAATAATCCAAATAAAATGAAATTTTTAATGGTTTTAGCGCCTAAAGGAAAATCTATCGCTGAAGAACAGCAATTGCTCCAAGTAAATAAGAAAAATATAGAAAAATTGAAATTTAATAATATATTTAAGCAGATGCCGAATATTAAAGGGCAGTGGTTTCCCGAGTATTCTCCACGATGTCCGAACTGCAACAAACTGATTACAGAGATAAAGGGCTTTAATGTGGGGTTAGTTAAATTCATTTGTCTATATTGTGGGTATCAAAAAAGTTGATTTATTGAGACTTTCGAATAATAATACAAAGGGTTTTTCGTGTCACGTTAACGGGATTTCCTGATACAGTATTTTATACGAATTTGGATTATCTGAGATGTTTAAAAAGCAGATTTTTAAGATATTTTTATACGCATTTTTTTTGAAATTCCATTATATTATAATCCTTGTAAAATTTGATTGATTAATCGATTTTCAGCTTTGCGTAGATGTTCTATCAAGGTAGACTTACTTAAATTTAATATTTCTGCAATCTTTCCCGCATTGTTCTTACGTGGGAATTGATAATACCCCTGATTTTTAGCGAATACTAAAAAGTCACGTTGTCTTTTTGTTAAACAATCTAGAATGTTCTCTTTACTTATAGTTAGTTTTTGAACACTTAACAATGTTTATCATCATTTAAAATCCCTCAATTTAAGCACCATTCTAAAGAATTTCTTTCATTTGAATTAGACCTAAATAATAATAATCTTGATAATTTTCTATAATTTACGTAGTATTTTCTAATTGTATTTATTAAATGCATTTTTATAATTTCAATCAATATGGAAATTATTTTAATTTATTATTGATACTAATTATAAGAAATGAATCAATATTTTATGATAATACAAAAGAGATTGTAGATGTATCATGTTTGTAGCTGCATTAGATTTAGGCACAACGGGTTGCAGAACCTATATATATGATCTAGATGGTACGATAATTGCTAGTGATTATAGAGAATGGGAAAGTTATTATCCTTCGCCATCGTTTGTGGAACAAGATGCAAACATTTGGTGGGAATCTATTAAAATGACTATAGAAGGAGCGATTAAAAAGGGCGGGATAGATAAAACTGAGATTGTAAGTCTTTCCCTTACAAACCAGCGAGAGACGATTGTTCCGGTGGATCGTCAAGGGAATCCACTCCATAATGCTATAGTCTGGCAAGATCGCCGTACTACAGAACAAGTGGAATTTATTAAGAAACATGTAGGTGTGGATAAAATTTATAGCATGACAGGTTTAACTATTGACCCGTATTTTTCTGCTCCTAAGATACTTTGGTTCAAAGATAAGAAACCGAATATCTACCAGAAGACTCATAAATTTTTATTGGTATCTGATTACATACTTTATAAACTAACAGGAAAATATGTTAGTGATTTTAGTAATTTAAGTAGAACAATGTTATTTGATATTACTAAATTAAAATATTCTGATTATATTGCCTCTGAACTGGAAATAGATTTAGACAAAATGCCAGAAGCTATTGAAAGTGGAATGGAGATCGGAGAAATTAGTACTGATGAGACTCTATTTGATAAAAAAACCTTAGTCGTAACAGGTGCGGGTGATCAACAATCTGCCGCTTTAGGAGTAGGCGTTGTTTCTCCCGGGAAAATTAAATGTACAACAGGAACCGGGAGTTTTATACTTGCACATTTACCTGAACCAAAATTTGATCCTGAAAAGCGTGTTTTATGTAGCTGTCATGCTGTTCCAGGAGCTTGGGTTCAAGAGGCTAGTATTTTTACATCTGGAGCCGTGCTTAGATGGTTTAGGGATCAAATAGGGTATAAAGAATGCATAGAAACTCAGGAAGGACAAGATACATATGATTTAATAACTGCAGAAGCAGAAAAATCATCAATAGGTAGTAGAGGGATACTCCTTATTCCCCACTTTATTGGCTCTGGCGCACCTAATTGGAACCCACTAGCTAAAGGCATTATTTTTGGATTAGCGTTAGGACATGAACGAAGAGATCTTTATCGTTCAGTATTAGAAGGTGTGGCATTTGAAATAAAAAAGAATATTGGTGTTTTTAAAGAATTAGGGATTGAACCAAAAGAGTTGATGTTAACTGGTGGTGGATCTCGTTCTGATTTCTGGAATCAAATATATGCTGATGTGTTAGGAATAACCTGTGTAAGAAACGTTATTGAAGAATCAACCTCTTTAGGTGCTGCTATACTAGCTGCTTCCGGAGCGGGAATTTTTTCTGATATCGCAAAAGCTGCTGAGAATTTGTGTAAAGTTGACAAAAAATGGATCCCTAATGAAGCCAATAATAAATTCTATAATGAATTGTCAAATTTTGCCTTTGACATTTATAGCCTTTTAAAAAGCAATAATTTTTATAAAAGATTTAGTGCTATAACTCAAACTAAAGATTTTGATTAACTTTCTTTTTTTTATTAATTTGATTTTCTTCACAATAATCAATTTTATATATTTAGATTATTATTCTTTCTATAATTATGGTATATGGACGATAAATTCTTTTAAAACTCTAAAAACAAAACAGAACAAAAGAATAAATCTGAATATATATTATTGATAAAACAATAATAAACATAGTGTGATATGAGTGGAAAGAGAATCTTCAAGCCCACCTATTGAATATAAAAAAATTCAAAGAACTATTGCGGCAATAATTTATATATTTATTGTAATCGCTACAATTACTACTTTGGGTGGAATTATTTGGACAATTGCAGATATTTTTATTGCTCCTACAGGAAAACTTGAATTATTCTTGGATCTTAATTTAGGATATCAAATAGCGATAGTGGGGGGATTTTCAGCGGGATTATTCTTTCTGCTTGTCTTCTTTTTTGGTTTATTCAAAAAAACCTCACGCTCTTTAATTAAATTTATTTATAGAAGGAGACAACTTGAGGAAAAATATAAAAATAGAATAGATGTAAAGATTGGTGCTGGAGGTTTATTAATAAGCTTATTAGCAATTATTTTAGGTACTCTTTTTGCGATAATTTGGGATCTGATAACAGAACCATCTGGTGATTCATTTTCACTTCTCAATTTATTAGATAGTACAGGTCCATGGGTGCTGTTTGTAGGAATTGTTCTTTTTTTACTGATTGGTGCTGTTCTATTCATGATTTATTTTTGGAAAAATGGGTATTATTTAATACTTAAAATTATGGGGATATTAGAAAAAGAAGAAGAGGAATAAGTTTAAAACAGTAAGGTTAAGAAAATATCCTAGGTTTTTTTTTAATTAAATTACTAATTTTGTTCTCTTATCTTTTTTTTATGTAATATAATTCTCTAATTAAAGCAAATCATTATTTTTATCAATCTCATGAAGGATATCTGATAATATGGCAATAAAAATCGGAACCGTCTTTAATTTTCAACAATTACCAAATGTCACTAAATTTCCTTTTGTAATTAATAGACGAAATAATGGCATCTTAACTCAAAAGGGCCTGTTTGTCTATACGACTTCACATGATGGATTCTTAATTGGTATTATTGAGGAAATAATATTAATTAATGAGTACTTTACTGATGCATTAACAATTAAAGCATATAATAACAATAATAATCCCAATACTTTAAAAGGACTGTTTCCAAGTGAGGAATTCGAATTTTCTATTGGTATTGTAAAATGCTTAGGTTTAATTAAGTTTAAAGATAAAGAAAATCAAGAAATAGAAAGAGTACAGAGAATGACGTACCCTGCAAGCCCAGGAAAAGAAGTTTATATTGTAGGGGAAGACCTTTTAAACAAATTTCTTGGTTTTAACAATAAATCTGGGCTTCATTTAGGGAATATAAAAATTATAAATTCAGAAGTAAAAATAGATATGAATCGGTTATTAAATAAACATTTTGCTATTCTATCTATTTCAGGAGGGGGAAAGAGTTATTTTACTTCTGTTCTTATCGAAGAATTATTAACAAGAAAAGAAGAATTTGGTACTCCAGCTTTAATTTTATTTGATGTCCATGGAGAATATTTATATTTAAATAACATTCCAAAACTAAAAGGAAAAGTAAAAATTTATGATATCTCTTATTTTCAAATTGCTGTACCAAAACTTTCTGCTTATTCATTTAATAAATACCAAGAACAAATTTCACACGTTCAAGTGAGAGAACTTGCAAAACATATAAAAAAATTAAGAAAAAATGAAGTCAAAAAAAATCAATACTCCTTAAAAAATATCATTCACCAAATAGAAAACGATCCTGATGGAAATAAAAGTACTAAACAAGCACTAATCGGCTGGTTATCCGAAATAGAACGACTACATCTATTTGGGGCTCAAGAGAATCCAGTTTTAGAGAGAATTTTAAACAAACAAGAAATTACTATTTTTAACTTTCAGCAAGAAACCAGCATTAGAAAGAAACAAATTATTGTAGATTATATATGTTATCGCTTGTTTAATCTTCGGAGAACTAATGATATTCCTCCCTTTTTATTAATCGTCGAAGAAGCCCATCAATTCTGCCCTGAAGCTGCCCATTCTAAAGCCATATCAAAACCTGTAATTGAGTTAATAGCAAGAGAAGGAAGGAAATTTATGGCTTGCTTATGTTTGATAAGCCAGAGGCCAAAAAAGTTAAGCACCACAGCACTCTCTCAATGTAATTCCAAAATTGTTTTAAACATAAAAAATCCTTACGATTTAAAACATTTAATGGATAGTTCGGAAGCAATAACGAAAGAATATGCAACAATGATATCTAGCTTAGGTGTCGGAGAGATGCTTTTAATGGGAAATGCTGTAAATTATCCTGTATTTATTGATGTAAGAGAACGAAAATTTAAGTCTCAGATGGAAGATGTTTCATTAGCTCAAACATGTTTAAATTGGAAAAATAAATGATTAATAGAAATCGGGTATTACTCCTTCTCTAATCGTTCGAGACTTTTTATTAAGAACTATCATTTTTTTATTTTTTGAAACACGAAAGACATTGATAATATTCATACTTTCTAATTTCATGAATAATTCTTCCAAGAATATAGGATTAACATAAGGGAATTCCTTTTTTAAGAGTTCTTCAAGCCTTTTATCCAAAATTTCTCCTTTGTCTTTTACTAATATATCAATTAAAGAATTTAATATCGGTTTTTCGTTCCAACGATGAGATTCTATAATACATCACCAAACAATAAAGTTAAAAGAAGATTTAATTGTAAATAATTTTTTAAATCTAATTAATTTTTTGAAATTTTAAACAAATAAATCATCTTCTTTTGATTTTTCTATTCTCCTGCTTTTTAATTTTTCTCCAAATTTCTCATACCAATCAATAACTTCTCTGGTTAAAGTGGGGCTTACAACTTTCCTTGCATCTTTAAAGTGCTCTAAAGATACTTTTCTTGCTCTTATATTTTCTCTCAAAGCTATTAATGCAGCTTCACGACACCACGTTTCAATGTCTGCACCAGAAAATCCATCAATCATTTCGCTTAAATCTTCCAGTTTTAAATTACTAGCTAACGGCATATTTTTAGTAAATAGTTTTAGGATTTCAAATCTTCCCTCTTCATCTGGTAAGGGAACTAATAGAATTCTATCAATCCTACCAGGCCTTATTAATGCAGGATCTATAATATCAGGGCGATTAGTTGCGGCAATTACTACCAAATCTTTCATTACTTCTAACCCGTCTAGTTCTGTTAAAAACTGTGACAAAACTTTCTCTGACACTCCAGAATCAGAAGTATGTCTCCCTCTACTAGGAGCAATTGAATCGAATTCATCAAAAAATATGATACACGGAGATGCCATTTTAGCTATACGGAATATCTCTCTTATAGCTTTTTCGCTTTCTCCTACCCATTTTGATAAGAGCTCTGGGCCTTTTATTGAAATAAAATTTGCTTTAGATTCTGTTGCTACTGCACGAGCCAGTAATGTTTTACCACATCCTGGAGGCCCATAAAGTAGAATCCCTTTTGGTGGGGATACCCCCATACGAGTGAATATATTTGGATATGATAATGGCCAATCTACAGCTTCAATTAATTTTTGTTTTAAATCATGTAGACCACCGACTTCATCCCATGTTACATTCGGAATTTCAACAAATACTTCTCTTATTCCAGATGGTAATACTTCTTTTAAGGCTTCTTCAAAATCTTCTTTAGTTACTTCAATTTGTTCTAATAACTCAGGATCAATAAAATCTGCTTCTAAATCAATCTTTGGTAAATATCTCCGCAAAGCAGACATAGCTGCTTCTCGACAAACGGCGGATATATCAGCACCAACAAATCCATGCGTTATTTGTGAAAATTCTTTTAAAGAAATCTTCTTATCTAAGGGCATATTTCTTGTATGTATTTGAAAAACCTCTCTCCTACCTTTTTCATTAGGAACTTTGATTTCTATCTCGCGATCAAATCTCCCTGGGCGTCTCAGCGCAGGATCTAGGCTATTTGGTCTGTTAGTAGCACCTATTACAATAACTTTACCCCTTCCATGTAACCCATCCATCAAAGCTAATAGTTGAGCTACTACTCTACGTTCTACTTCTCCTGTTACCGTTTCCCTTTTTGGGGCAATAGCATCAATCTCATCAATAAATATAATTGATGGACTTTTTTCTTCAGCTTCAATAAAAAGTTTCCTTAATTTTTTTTCAGATTCTCCATAAAATTTACTCATAATCTCTGGACCATTTATAGAAATAAAATGTGCTTCGCTTTCATTCGCGACTGCTTTGGCTAACAATGTCTTTCCACAACCTGGTGGGCCTCGTAGTAAAACCCCCTTTGGAGGATCAATTCCTAAGCGTTTAAATAAAGATGGATGTCGTAAAGGTAATTCTACCATTTCCCTTACTCGTTGAATCTCCCTATCTAAACCACCAACATCTTCATAGGTGATATAAGAAGTGCCTCTCTCTGCCTCTTCAGTAATTCTCTCGCTAATATTAAGAACAGTATCTTCTTTTATAATACAAATTCCATTAGGACGCATACTAATTACTTTAAAAGTAATCTCTCTACTAATCCCTATAGAAATGAAGATGTAATCATCGAGGGTTATAGGATATCCACTTAACTTTCTCTTTACAAAACTCTCGAATCTAGGATTATTTTTAATGGGAAAATTTGAAGGAGCTAAAACTACATTTTGAGCCAATTCTGTTTTTACTTTTTTAATCTCGACAGTATCATCAATTCTTGTTCCAGTATTTTTTTGTAATCTAGAATCCACACGTACAATTCCTAACCCATTATCTTGAGGATAACTTGGCCAAGCAATACCTGCACTATTTTTCTTACCAATAACAGCAATAACATCACCAGTTTGTATCTTTAACTCTTCCATTGTTTCTGGATCGATTCTTATGATATTACGCCCAATATCTCTTTTTTTAGCTTTTTGGATTCTTAAAGTCACACTTGGCACCTTATCTCCATTCTTCTCATCCTTTTCTTTATTATTATTGCCTTTTGATGACATGATTTTTCAAATTTAGTAAAATTACTATCCTAGTATAATGAATTTATAATTTCGTAAAAATTTTTCCTTTTTTTCATAGAAGTTTTCATTAATTATTTTTAAGAAAATTATCTAATGAGACTTGAACTTTTGATGAATCTAGTTTTCTTAACCTATCAAGAGCATTTCCTACCCTTTGTTTAGAGAAATTATGTTGCTCAATAAGTAATTCACCTAATTTTTCGTAATCAATCTTTTTTGATTTAGGCAGTTTATATTCTTTTTTAACATCAGGATTTAAAAACATATCTTTAATTTGATTAACCTCACCCAATTCGACATTAATTTCTTTACTACCAATTTTAACTTTATTGTGTAAAATGTTTTTAATTGACACGTATTTTTTAATCAAACTTAAAGCTGTTTTTTGTCCTATCCCTTTAACTCCAGGAAAAAAATCTGTGCCTATAAGTATTCCCATTTCTATAAGTTGTTCTCGAGTAATAGCAAGAGTGTCTAAAAATTTAGATAATGAAATATATTCTATATCTAAGGTAACTGTTGTATCTCTTACTTTTTTACTTCGATTTATTGCGAAATTACGAATTAGTCTTTTTCCACCAAATAATAGTGTATCATAATCTTGTGAAGCACATGCCCATGCATCACCTACTTCCACTAAATACGCAGATTGTGCTTCACCCTCAGAACTAGCTTGAATTATTGGAACCCCCATATATTCAATTAATTTTTTACTTTCTGCTATCATCCCAGAATCGAGTTTAGAAGTTAATTGGGCAAACTTTCTGGCTTCTCTAAAATTTTCAGCATCTTGAGCCCTGATCATTTTCTCTCTTGCCTGTTCCTTAATTTTTCTTCTTTTTATTATTGTTTCTAATTTTAAATCAGAAGGGGTGCCATCAAATACGTAAATGGGTTTGATATTATGTTCTAAAAAGTTTAAAGTTCTATAAAAAAGACCAGAAAGATGAGAAGTCACATTTCCTTGAAAATCCTTCAAAGATGTACCATCTCTTTGGCGTATGATAGCTAAAAATTGATAAATGGTATTAAAAGCGTCAATTGCTATCTCCTTATTAAAAAGATTTTCAAATGTAATTGTTCTTTTAACTTCTTTTACTAATTCATTTATTTTTACGCCCATATTTCTTAAGATTCCCTTTTTATCTACTTCGATAAATATTTATGATACAAATTATATAATAACAACTAATATATTTTATTACTTTTCGGGCGTCTTTTCATAATCGAACCACAAATTTCACAATTTTTGTGTAAATCTTCAACATTATGAGCATTTTTACAATGTGGGCAATAGACTTCCCATAATATTTTAGATTTAATCCCTTGTTTAAATAAGGGAAAAAATGGAATTTGTAATTCAAAACTTACATTTTCAATTGAATAATCATTTGAGAAAAATTTTACTTTATATTCATCGATTTCGGTTAATTCTAGCGCTAAAGCAATCAATTCCTTATCAGCCTCGGATAAAGCACTATAATCTCCTGTGACTTTTGATTTGATAATAACTTCCTGAATATATTTTTTTTTTGGAGGTCTTATTATTAATTTTTGATTTTCAAGAGCAGCTTGAATTTTATATAAAATATTCCGATTTTTCTTTAGATATCTTTTAACTTTAATTTCTTCAATTATTGTAGGTGTTGTATAAATTAGTCCATCAAATAAATTAAAATCAATACCTGTAAGAAATATATTTGTATCAAAAATCGATATTGAAGACTTATTTTGCATATTTTTATTCTTCTGGTGAATCATCAAGGGGAACTCTTAATGTTCCAATAATTTTCTTTCTTAAACGGGTATAATAACTTTTTTTAAAACGAATGAACTTTATTTTCGAATATGATTTTCGAATTCTAACTTTTGTATTAGGTTGAATTTTTTTAATCGTTCTTTGCCCATCTATAACTATTTTTGCTTCTAAACGAGGCCTTAACAATTGGATTTCAATCTCAGAATCCAATGGAACTACTATAGGTTTTAAACCAGATCTCGCAAAACTATTTAATGGTGTTATTTGCATAATTTCTAAGTTAGGATTAACAATCGCTCCACCCGCACTTAAATTATAAGCTGTTGATCCAGTAGATGTTGAAACTATTACTCCATCTAAATAAAGGCGATTAAGGAAGATACCATTAATCTTTATGGATACTTGTAGGACCTTAGAACTTTTAGATGATACTATTAAAACTTCATTTAAAGCACTATTCAATCTAATTTCTTCAGAATTTTTTACAATGAATGGCATTATTTTTGAACAAGTTTCATATTCAAATTCTCCTTTTAGTACTTTTATTAAATCTTTAAATATTAATCTTCCATTAGATTCATCTAAAAAGCCAATGGAGCCCACGTTAACTCCTAAAATTGGAGGGGGGTCTTTTTGGGATAGCCCTTTAACTACTCTTAGTATTGATCCATCACCCCCAACAATAACAATAAACTTAATGTTATGAGAATTCATCTCATTCAAGTCCATACCATTATGGGGAAATATTTTTGGAGCAATTCTTGTTTCTAAATGAACTACTTCACCCCTTTGAACTAAGAATTCAAAAATTCTCCTTGTTAATTTAATTGCTCTTTCAGAGTCCAATCTACAAGCTAAAGCAATTGGTTTTTTCTCCATAGACCTCAATAATCCTTGGAAATTCTATACTTTCTATGATTTTTTCAAAAAAATAAACGATGTTTGAAAATTAAAATTGCAATTTAATTAACTCGTGAAAACTCTTGTAATAAGTGTTTTACCTGCGAGTTGCCAATATTCAACTTGGGTGGTCGAGATTTTATCAGGATCTTTTTGTAGATCTTTCAATTTTTTATTCATTTCCTGATCTTGTGGCCAATCTACATCTATAGATTCATATGATTCCAGATCCATTATATTGATCGATTTATCCTCTATAAAATTGATCTGAGCGTTTCCTTTCATAATATCTGGAGTATCAACGACATGACCACTCGGAATTGTGAGCGAGCGTTTATTTTTATCAAACATTCCGACACATACGACTCTAACTTTAGCATGACCATGCTTCCCGCTTTTAGAGCGCTCAGTACTTTTTATTATACATGGTTCTTCATCAACCATGATGTACTGTCCAGCTTTTAACTTTTGTATTTCAGTTCTTCTTATAGACAATTACAATTACACCTTAGTTTATTACTTTTTATCCCAAATATTTTTAATTTTAACATTTCTTTTAATTTATAATATATTATATTTAATCAAAAAAAAAATTTAGCTTTTGTACATAGCAAATTATGGCCTTCAACGATCTTGGAAGAAAATTAGATTCTGCCATTCGGTCAATCAGAAGATTACCAAAAGTAGATAAGGATGCTATTAACGTTCTTATTCAAGAAATTCAACGTGCGTTACTCTCAGCAGATGTACGTGTAGAATTAGTATTTGAGATGACTGAAAATATAAGAAAAGAAGCAATGAATACAAAACTTCAGAAAGCAAGAAGGAAAGACTTTATAATAAAATTAATTCACGATGAGCTTATTAAATTATTGGGGGGAAAAACAGCTCCAATAAGAATAAAACCTGGTAAAAAGAATGTGATTTTACTTGTTGGTATTCAAGGATCAGGGAAAACTACGACAATAGGGAAGTTAACAAAATACTATAAAAGCAAAGGCTTTAAAGTAGCAGCATTAACAACCGATACCTGGAGGCCTGGAGCGTATGAACAACTCGTTCAATTGGCGGAACAAGTTGGTGTAAAATGTTATGGAAATCCAAATGAAAAAAATGCTATCAAAATAGCTATTCAAGAAACTAAAAGGGCTATAAATGATGGAAATGATTTGATAATAGCGGATACTGCTGGAAGACATAAGGAGGAAAAAAAACTTATGAAGGAAATGGCAATTCTTGAGCAAAAATTGAAACCAAATGAAATTTGTTTAGTACTTGATGGTACCCTTGGTCAACAAGCATATAATCAAGCGGAGGAATTTGCTAAAACCACTAACCTCGGAAGCATTATCGTAACAAAACTAGATGGAACCGCAAAAGGGGGAGGAGCACTATCAGCATGTGCTGCCACAAATGTAGGTATTCGTTTCATTGGAACAGGAGAAAAAATTGATGATCTTGAAGAATTTGATCCTTCCAAGTTCGTAGGAACATTACTGGGTATACCAAATATTGAAGCTCTAGTCCAAAAAGTACAGGAAGCAGAAGTTGATATAGAACCAGAAATGGTTAGAAGAATGATGCATGGAAAATTTACTCTTGATGATCTGTTTCTTCAACTGAAGAGTATAAAAAAAGTAGGGAAATTTAAACAAATTTTAACAATGATGGGCGGAGGTAATATCCCAGACGCTTTAAAAGACGACGCTGAGAGAAATCTAGCTAAATGGGAAGTAGTTTTATCAAGCATGACAGCGGAAGAGAAAATGGACCCAAAAATCATCAAAAAAACTCGGAAAAGGCGAATTGCGATTGGAAGTGGAACTGAATATTCAGTAATAAACAAAATGTTGGCACAATACCAACAAATGAAAAAATTCATGAAAAAGTTTTTACAAATGCAGAAAAAAGGAAAGGGAATGCCAGGAATGCCGGGTATTTCTGGAGGAAAAGCTACAGCTGATTTTATGAAGAAATTAGGTAAATTTTAAATTAATATTTTTAAATTTATTTTCTCTGATTATCTTGGTAAATTTTATATTGTTAATTAAAGAACTCTCAAATTATACTAAAAAGTATGTTGACAAAGGTGAAACTCCTCTTGATGTTTATAAATTATGCTCTTGCATCAGAGAAACTTTTTGTTTATCATATGCTATAAGAAAAAATAATAATTTATACTTATTTTTCCAAGAGAACTATGTTTTCATTAAATTTAAAGGAAATGAGTTAAGATACTTAGGTCCCGATGAAAGATCTCAAGCATTACTATTAGAAAAAGCTCTTAACAAGGCAAGAAAGGATAGAAACATTGATGATAAAAAGTGGATAAAATCAACTCCAGGGATCTTTGTTAGAAGGTTTAATGATATTCTTTCATTTATTAATTTCTGTGAAAATTTCAATGGAAATTGTTTTTTTTTAATAGATAATGACCAATCTGTTAAGCAAACAATAATCCCTCTCAATTTAGAAAAACTTGATGTAAATAACATCGAACAGAACTTTTTTATAATACCCTTTTATCCAATAAGTGAAGAAGATTCTGATTTTATTCATTCATTCAAAGAAGTGAAAAATATAAAACTTGTATCGCTTTCAAAAATTGAAGGTGTAGATAATAAAATTTTATATATAAATTTTCTAAAAGATCAACATGATCTCTTTAAAAATATAGAAAAATGATTTTAAAAAATGCAAGAATTTTTTCTGAAGGTTTAATACATAAAGGAATCATTCTCATAGATGGCAAAATTATAGAGTCTTTGAAATTTAACCCTCTAAACAAAGAAACAGAAGAATTAATTAAAATTAACCAAGATGGTAAAATTATCGATTGTGAAAATAGACTAATTTTGCCAGGAATCATTGATATTCATTCGCATCTGCGGGATATGGAACAAATTGAAAAAGAGACTTTTTTAACAGGAACAAAAGCCGCTGCTATTTCCGGCATAACAACAGTTTTTACTATGCCTAATACAAAACCCCCAGCAATTACAGCGAAACAGATCCAATTATGGATGAGGAAAGCCAGTAATAATATATATGTAGATGTAGGTTTTATCGCTGGAGTACCCAAAGAAATAGATGAATTAGAGATAAAAAAAATAATTGATCTTGGAGTTATTGGCTTTAAAATTTATCCTCTTAAAAGCTTAAACGATTTAGATTGGACTAATGATTTAAACATTCAAAAAATTCTTAATATTTCATCAATATATCAAATACCAATATTTATTCATCCTGATAAATCTTTTTATAAAAAAAAATGGGTTGAAATCTATGAGGATTGGTCTTTAAAAAAATATAATCCATTAGAATTACATGATAAGTTATATCCTCCTAAGATGGAATTGAATTATATTAATATTATTATAGAAAATCTTCTTAAATACATTAATGAGAACGACATCTCTTATGAGAAATATCCCATAATTCATTTTTGTCATATTAGTACTAAAAATAGTTATAATCTTCTCGTTAATACTATTAACATGTATAATAAGCTAAAAATATCGTATGAAATCACACCACATCATCTTCTCTTGTCTAAGATGGTAAAGTTATCAAACCAAAATTTCGGATTGGTTTTACCTCCGTTGAGAGATGTTTCCCATTCTAAATATTTATATAATAAATTTAAGGAAGGTAATATTAGCATTATAGCCACTGATCATGCTCCACATACATTAGAAGAAAAATCTAATGAATATTTAATGGCTCCATCAGGATTTCCTGGATTTGAAACTTATCCATTAATTATATTAGATAAAATAACTCAATATGAATTAGCCTTGGAAGTTTTCGTAAAAAGTGCCTCAGAGAATCCGGCTTTAACATTTAATTTAAAAAATAAAGGTTTTATCTTGGAAGGATATGATGCTGATCTATTAATAATAGAAAAAATACCAAAATTTACATTAGATCCTAAAAAATTTAAAACTAAAGCTAAATATACTCCATTCGAGAACTTTACAACAACTATTCAAATTTGGAAAGTATTCTTAGGGGGAATTGAAATCAAATCGGATGAATTCTCCCCACAAGGAATAATCCTCAAAAGAATGAAGAAAATGTAAAATATAAATGTTTAAAGAGAATAATAATACATAAACTAATTGATAAAGGGATTCGCAAATGTCAGATGATGAATTTAGTGTAGAAGAGGGAACAATGCTTATAAATTTCGCTCGAGACAATATTGAATTTTTTTTAAGAAATGATAGACGAATTCCAATACCAAATCTTATAAAAGAAAAATTTACCAATAAATATGGAGCTTTTGTTACTTTAAATAAATATAATGTGCAGGGAAATCCATTAAGAGGTTGTATTGGGTATATTGAACCTAAATATTCTTTATATGATGTAATCCACAAGGTTTCAATTAATTCTGCTATTGAAGATCCTAGATTTCCTTCAGTAACTTATGAGGAAATGGATAATATTATAATTGAGTTATCTATATTAACTCCACCTAAATTAATAGAAATTAATGATCCTAAGGAATATCTTAATAAAATTGTAATTGGAAAAGATGGTTTAATTGTTGAGAAAGGAATGAGACGTGGTTTACTTTTACCTCAAGTACCAATAGACCATGATAGAAATTGGGATATAGAAACGTTTCTTTCACAAACTTGTGTAAAAGCTTGGCTAGATAGTCAAGCATGGAAAGATCTAAGTACAAAAGTTTATTCCTTCCAAGCGATACTTTTTGAAGAGAAGGAACCTCGCGGTGAAGTAGTTAGAAAATACCTTAATTAATTTTGTTTTGTAAAGAAATTTATAGAATAATAATATATACGAAAAAGTCCACTATGCTCAATTCTAATAACAGGATTTTAACGATTGATTTATCCTCTAATAAAATAAAAGTTGGTTTAGTTTCGGATGATTTAAAATTAACATCTTTTAGAAGTCAAGATTTAAAAATTTTAAATGAGGATATTGATGGATTTGCTAAATATATAGATACGGATGTAATGTGGAGTAAAATACAGAAAAACATCAGTGATCTCTTACAACAAGAAGAAAAAAAAGTTGCCTTTGATATTATTGGAATTTCTTCTTGCGCTCAAAGAATGGCTGTAGCTTTCTTAGATCATCAGGGAGAAGTTATATATTGTGGTCCAAATACAGATGTGCGAGGGATTGATAGTGCTTTTCTTATAGAAGATGAATTTTCTGAAGAAGATCTATTTAAAATCACAGGACATAGTCCATCTATATTATTCTGCCTGTCTCGTTTATTATGGTTTAAAGAGGAAAAGGAAGAAAGTTATAATAAAATAAAAACAGTTTTAACGTTAGATGATTGGATTGTATATAAACTTACAGGAGAATTCTGCACAGATTTATCATCAGCGGGTGAAACACAATTAATAGATATTACAAAAGGTAAATGGAGTTCGGAAATCATAGAAGCGTTTGATTTTGATCCAGATTTTTTTCCTGAAATAGTTGATTCAGGAGAAATAATCGGTGATTTAGAAACAGAATTAATTAAAAAACTTGGAATTAAACATAAAAATATCCCAGTTGTGAAATCTGGTGGAGATACTCAAGCCTCTTTGTTAGGTATGGGAGCAATTGAAGAGGGAAATGTTGGAATCACCCTAGGAAGTACTGCTCCGGTACATTTTGTTGTAAATAAACCGATTTTAGATCCTCAATGTAATTATTGGACAACATTTCATTCAATAAAGGATAAATGGATTATTGAAGGGAATTCCGGTAATACAGGTATAATTTTTGATTGGTTTAAGGAATCTTTTTTAAGGAATGGAGAAAACGCTAATGAACTAATAGAATCATACTTGAAAAAAACTACTCCTGGCGCGGGATCTACATTTGCCTTTTTAGGTCCTGAAATTATGAATATCAAAGATCAAGTATCACTTAAAAGAGGTGTGTTTGTTTTTCCACCACCTACATTAATTACTGAAGAAGTACCAAAAATTGAGAATTTTGCGAGATGTACTCTTGAGAATATTGGTTTTGGAATATATGAAAATTACATTGCATTAAATCAATTTCTTAAGTTAGAATTACAGACATTTTGTGCAGGTGGCATGGCAAAATCTAATGAATTTTGTAAAATTCTTTCTAATATTCTAGAAACGCCTCTCACTGTTCCTCATTGGAAAGACTCTGCATTCATCGGACTTGCTATGAACACTTTAATTGGAATAAAAACATACTCAAATTACAAGAATCTCATTAAAAATTCTATAGATTACGATTACTATTCGGTAGATTCAGTTGCTTCTAAAAAATATCGAGGAATCTATTTAGATTGGCATAATTTAAAAAAAAAGGTCGACGATTTGTAAAAATATAAATGAATTTGTTAGTTATTGTTATTTAAATCTTAATTTTAACAATGAATAACCAATCATGAGGATGTAAAAAAGTGTCTAATTTTGAAAGTATTGAGCAATGCTTAGATGAAATAAAAAATAGATACGAAAACAACGAAAAAATCAGAAGAAAATTGGCAAAATATGATGATCCAATTCAAATGACTTTTTTAGACACAAATAGAAATGCTTTACTCTTAGTAAACAAGGATCAGGGAATTGAAATAAAAGATAATGCTTCAGATGAGAATGCCCCAATAAAAATTAATTTCACATCTGAGCAAGTATTAATTGATTTATTCAATAAAGACCTTGGTGCGGTTAAGGGATATTCATCTGGAAAAATAAAAATAATAGAAGGACAACCCAGAAATTTAATGAAACTCCGAAGCCTTATGTTTTAAAATGTATATCTCAAGTTTTTTTATAAATTTTTAGTTCTTTTTTTAATTATAATGATAATTAATGAATAAAAAATAATTAACTTAAAACATCTTAATAATTAGAAAAATGAAAATATTCATAACTGCTAGTATAACAAAAGAAATTTTAAATGCATTAAAGAAAAAATTTGATGTCATTTATGAACCATGGAGAGAAACCGGGATTATTTATTTTGGTGCCAAAGAACTAGCAAAAAAATTAGAAGGAGTTGATATTTTTATTACTGAAGCTGATGATCTTAAAAAAAAGGAGCTTTTTGAGCAAACTAATTTAAAACTTCTTATATCATGCAGAGGTGATCCCTTTAATATTAATTTACAAGCTGCTTCTAAGAAAAATATTCCTGTTCTTTATACTCCACTCAGAAATGTCGATTCTGTAGCAGAATTAACTGTAGGATTTATATTGATGCTTGCAAGAAAGTTACAAAAGGTTGATCGAGTCGTCCATTCCGATGAATTTGAAATAATAGACTTTGAAGATTATGTTAAATATTTAAATTCATTTCAAGGAGTAGAAATTAAAGGAAAGATAATTGGATTAATAGGTTTTGGACAAATAGGACGAAGGGTTGCTGAAAGACTTAAAGCTTTTGAAGTCGAATTTTTAATTTATGATCCATTTATCCCTCAAAGTGAAATTGAAAAGCATGGGAAAAAAGTTGAAATTGATTACCTTATGAGAAATTCAGATTTCATTACTATTCATGCTGTTGCTACGGATGATAATGATAATCTTGTTAATAAAGAAAGATTACTCATGATGAAAAATTCTGCCTGCTTGATTAATACTTCAAAGGGAAGTATTGTTGATTATGAAGCTTTACGAGAGGTGTTAAAAGAAAAAGGTATTCGTGGTGCCGCCCTTGACGTATTTCCTCTTGAACCCTTAGATGAGGATAACGAATTTATAGAATTGGAAAATACAATTGTTACCCCACATATTGGTGGAAATACACTTGAAGTGATACAAAGACAATCAGAGATTTTATTTTCAGATATAGAGATGTGGTTAAATGGAAGCATACCAAACAATATAGTGAATCCCGAAGTATTTAAGGCTAAAAATTCAATAGATTTTAAAATGGATAGAAAAATTAGGAAAGCGAAATATGAAATCGTTAATCTTTCAAAACAATTATTAAATGAAGGACATGTGATTGGTTCTGCGGGCAATATCAGTGTAAGGTTAAGAAACAATGAACAAGAATTTGTATTAATAACTCCAAGTAGCGTAAGATATGATGAAATGACATCTGATGATATCCTTATTATTGATATGGAAGGTAAAGTACTCGAAGGAGAAAGAAATCCATCTATAGAAAAAAAAATGCATTTGAGTGTCTACAAAGAAAGAGATGATATAAATGCTATAATTCATGCTCATAGTATATATTCTACTGTTCTTAGTGCGTTAAATCTATCAATCCCTCCTGTTATGGAAGAGTTAGTACCTTATGTAGGGGGAGAAATAGCATGTGCAGAATATGGAGAGGCAGGATCAGAAGAATTAGCTGAAGGAGTGATTAAAGCTTTAGAAGAAAAAAATGCTGTTTTACTTGCAAATCACGGAAATTTATGCTGTGGTAGCCATTTAGAGGGAGCATTTACAGTTCTCCAATATGTAGAGCGAGGGGCAAAAATATTCTACTTAGCAAAACTTGTAAAAGATCCTACTTTATTACCAGAAGATACAGTTGATTATGAAATGGAGATATTTGAAATTTTTAAGGATTCAAAAAAAATATAAAATTAATTCCGATTTCAAAGCAAGAATTAAATTTTTTGAAGTATTATGGCTTTTACAAGAATATAATTACGAGATGGAGAAATCAAAAATCACAAAACCTACAAAATCTGTAAATATACACATTTCTACTGCCTTAGTTCTGTTAGACAATATTAAAGATGTCTTGGGTTTTGAAAAAATATAAAATTTTTTACCAGAAGGCCTTTTGAAACTTTCTAATAGTTTCCTCCAATGAATGTTCAATATCTTCTTCAAAATCAGAAAATGCATTTATATTCCCTGAGAAATCATATAAAACATCTTTAGAATACTTGTCAAAAAATTTTTTTGCAATAGCTTCTAATTCCTGATGAACTTTTTTTATTTTTTTATCTTTAGAAGAATTTGCAATAAATAGGTAATGGTTTTTCTTTATAATACTAAAACGCTTGTTACTTAACTCAAAGTTAGACAAACCTCCTGTAGATAATTCTTCTGCAAATAAATTCAGGGTAGTCATTAATCCTCCAAATAACTGTGCATCTAAATGTTCATTATAAACTCTATGGAATACTACAATTCCACTATCTCTCAGAATCCAGATATCCTGTATTAACTTAGCCATATTATATAAAATTATAGCAAGATGTTTTTTATATGTTTAATAAATTTAGGCTTTAAATTTATTTTCTATAAAAAGAATTAAAATTAAAATGAAAATTTTTAAGTGTTGAGTATAATCTAATTGTTATGAGTTATTCACCTTTTCAACCCCGAGTTATTCCTATATTTGTCTATTATATTTTCATATCTATTTTTGGAGCAGTAATTACGATTAAGATGTACCTAAAATGGAAGGAAAGAAAAGTGCGTCCTCCCTTATATTTAGCACTAGTTTTTACATTTCTTACTCTTACAATTATTACTTTAATGATTGGATTATTAGAAGCAATAATTATTGGAGAATATCGTGAAATCTATCGTATTTCTCTTCCTTTAGGATATTTAATGGTCATTCTAGCAGATATCTTTCTATTTATTTTTGCTAGCCATATGACAAATAAAGGGAAAAAAGGTTTCCTTCCAGTCGCTTTAATAGGATTAATTATTGCTATAATGATTTTCCTACCCTGGAATTGGTGGGGAGTCCCCCAAATTGACTATGAAGGGAAATTAAATATAAGAATATATTCAACGCTCATTCTTGTTTTGTATTCATATTTAATTTATATATATATTGCTTTAATTGCCAACAAAATTAAGAAAAATGTTGAAGATAAAATTATGTACACTGGATTAAAGTTGTTATTCTATTCAATGATAAGTTTAATGCTTCTGTTCGCGATGTTGATAGGTGATACTGTATTGATAACTTTTGGGCATGAAGGGTATTCTGAATTTATATATATCGCATGGTTATTTGGTGTAATTTTTATAATCTTGTCATACTTTTCTTTAATAATGCCTGATTGGTTGATCAAAAGAATAAATAAGAAGCATAATCAATAATTCGGGGAGTTTTCCAGTATTAATTCTATTATATAGAAGCATATTTTAAGAGATTTGTTTGTCGAGCATTTTGATTTGTGTCAAAATTAGACAATTTAATCCCAACAAGCCTTATTTTTTTTTTTAAGTTTGAAAACTCCTTAAACAACTCTAAAATAACATTTAATACTAATTTTTCATCTTGAATATGATAAGGCAGAGTTTTAGACCGTGTATAGGTTTGATAGCCTTCAAACCTTATTTTTAAGGTTATTGTTTTATATGTTATATTATGCTTAAATACAGTCGCATGGATTTGTTTATTAATTTCTTCAAATTTTGAAAGAATTTCATTGAAAACAGATGTGTCTTTAAAGAATGTCCTTTCAGCGCTAATAGATTTCCGACTCTCAGGAAACTCTCTTACTTTACGATTATCTATTCCATTTGCGACGTTCCAAACCCATTTTCCCTGTTTTCCAAACAGTTCAATCATTCTAGTTAAAGAAATGTTAATTATATCTCCAATCTTTTTTATCCCATTTTTATAGTAATATGGCTTAGACTTTTTTCCAATGCCTGAAATCCGAGTAATATCCATATCTTTCAAAAAATCTTTGAAATTGTCCGTTTTGAAAATTGTTATTCCATTTGGTTTATTACAATCTGATGCGATCTTAGCTAAACTTTTAGTTGGTGCTATACCTATTGAGATAGTAATACCTACTTTTTCAAAAACTTCTTTCTGAATCTCCTTCGCAATTTTTTCCGCCTTTTCATACTCCTTAGTGATTTCAGTCACCTCTAAGTATGCTTCATCTGTTCCTACCCGCTGAAATTCATTGCTAAAACTTTCAAGGATAAACATTACTTCCCTAGATGCTTTTAAATATTTTTTAAAATTCGGTTTTAAATAAATCCCATGAGGACATTTTTTAAAAGCTTGGGAAATTGGCAATGCTGAGTGTAATCCATATTTTCTTGCTTCATAATTACATGTAGATATTACACCTCTTCCCTTTCCTTCTTTTGGGTCTGCTCCAATAATAACGGGTTTTCCCCTATAGTTTGGATTATCTCTTATCTCAACTGCAGCAAAAAAACAATCCAAATCACAATGTAAAATCATTCGAGTCATGATTTTTATTAAATGGTAATATCAGAATGATTATAATAATGTTATTTGGTACAACTTTATAAAATTTAAAAAATAAGAGTATTGAAAATTTATAAATTGATTATTTTAAATCATTTTAGAAAGAATAAATTGAAATTAGGTTTTTAATCGAGATTTAATTATTAACTTTATGACTTTAAATAAAGAAGATCAACTTCGAATGGAAGTAGTTAAAGCTGCAAAATCAATTTTCTCAAAGGGTTTAGTAGAAGCAGGAGAAGGTAATGTTAGTGTAAGAAATGGCAAGAAAGAAGAGCTCTTCATTACACCTTCATTTAATCAATATGAAACTCTTAAAAAAGAAGAAATTGTACATATGAATTTTAATGCAATAGCTTTGAGTGCCGGAAAATTACCATCTACTGAAGCAAAAATGCATATTGCAATTTATAAATCAAGACCAAAAGTTCAAGCAGTAATTCACACACATTCACCATTTGCAACTATACTCTCAATCAATAGAAAAGGTATTCCTGTAATAATGGAAGAAATGTTTATATTTTTGGGTGGGACGATTGATGTTTCTGATTTCGGTGAAGCACATTCAGGGGAAATTGGTCAAACAGCCCTAAAAGCCTTAGGTAAAAAAAACGCAGCGTTATTAGCTAATCATGGGAATATAGTTTGTGGAAAATCATTAGATCATGCTGTAAAATTCGCTGAATTAGTAGAAAAACTAGCAAAAATGTACTGGGGTGCATTACAAATAGGAGAACCCTATATTTTATCCAATAAACAACTTGAAAGATTTCAAAAGCTTTTTAAGAGTTTGTTTGCTAATTATCCTCGTACCATGCGTAAATAAAAAAAGGTATAATAATTCATTAAGTGATAATTGTGGAATTAGGAATTAGCTCTCTTGGATTCATTATAGAGATGGGGCTTTCTACAAAATTTGAAAATCTTGTTGATCTCCAACTTAACGCCTCAGAAGCATGTCTTAATTATGCTGAGGAAAATGGAATTACCGTTGTAGAACTAGTGTTAGATCCTCCAGAAATATTTGAGAAGGAGAATCGACAGAAAATTGTTGATTTAGTAAATTCTTATTCATTAAAAAAGCAAGTTCATGGACCTTTTATTGATGTGAATTTGTGTTCTCATAATGGTATAATTTCTAATGCTTCTACAGAATCTTATATTGAAACTATAAAGGTAAGTCAAGAAATTGGTGCTAAAGTAATTACTATCCATCCAGGATTAGCTAACTTCCTGATTAGTTCAATTAGAGAGTTTAATAAAATTAAATTGAAGCATGCTATTCATAAGTTGTTAGATTTTTCAAAGAATTTAGATATTTGTGTATGTTTGGAAAACATGCCTCAAAATGCCTATATTATGACTGAAAATAATAATATTGAGGAAGTGTTCAATATTGTTGATAGAAATAATCTATTTCTTACTTATGATACAAGCCACTTCTATACTTGTAATGGTGATGTGGGAAAATTATGGTCAAAATTTCATAAAGTTATAAGGAATGTTCATATCGTAGATAATTTTAGTAAAGTTACTGATACCCATCCATCATTAGGATCAGGGAAAATCAATTTTAAAAAAATCTTTGAAATTATATCAAGTTATAAATATAATGGGGCGTTAATAATTGAGTTATCTTCAGCAAAGGAGCTATCCCAAAGTATTGAATTTATTAAGAAATTTTTAAAATAATACCTAAACATTAAATATATAATTATTAAATTTATAATTATTAAATTTCTTTAAGAGGAATAAGTTTTTTAAAAAGTTATTATGCCAATAATATCCCTTCAAATTAGTGATGATTTATTAGAGAGATTCGAAAAAATTCGTAATCTAAGTGGTTTTAATTCTAAAAGTGAAGCATTAAGAGACTCCATAGTGTCTTTCATTGAAAAATTTGAACAATTTGACAATTTAGAAGGATATAAAATAATGACTGTTAGCTTAGTATATCCTTTTAAAGACGTATTAATTGATCAAATAACTGAAATATACTCAAACTTTCATCAAATTATCAAAACGATAACAGATTGGCGCATTGCTGAAAAAAAAATTGAATTGATTTTATTGGTTGGTGAATTTGGAATTATAAAAGACCTTTACAGAGAAATAGCAAAAATTAAAGATGTAATTTGTACTATTCGTGAAGTAGTTATAGATTAAGTCTAAATTAATCAAATCGAAGTGAAAAATCGACTTTCTCAGATGGGAATTGAGTTAAAAAACCAGAACTTATAATATCTGGTTCCGAAAGTAAATAATCTATGATATTTTCTGGTGTAATTCCTCCTGATACCTCAACTACTATTTTATCTCGGATATTATGCATCTTTAAAGAATTAATCGCATCTTCGACCATGTCAGGGCTAAAATTATCAAGCATAATAATGTCAGCTCCATTCTTCGCAGCAATTAATGCATCTTCGGCATTCTCAACTTCTATTTCGATTTTCTTTGTAAAACTAGCTACTTTCTTCACATCTTTTAAAAGTTGTGGGATATCTCCCTTATAATATCTCAAATGCGTATCTTTTAGAAGGATCATATCATCTAAAGAATATCTATGTGGATCAGCCTGTCCTATTTCAGCTGCCATTTTCTCAAAAATTCTTATGCCAGGAATTGTTTTTCTTGTACATGCAATTTTAACATTTTTACCTGAATCTTTAATTATTTTAATAAATTTTCTCGCGGTAGATGTTATTGCGCTCATATGGGTAAGTATATTCAATCCTGTTCTTTCTCCTAATAGAATATCTCTAATATTTCCTTTTAATTCTAGGATAATATCACCTTCAATAACACATTCTCCATCTTTTTTGAAAAAATGTGAAGATAAATCTAATATTTTGTAGAGTATCTTTAATACTTCTAGACCAGACACGTATCCTTTACTCTTAGCTATTATTTTGGCAGTTGTTTGAGTATTTTCCGGAATGATCCTCGAACTCACATCGTTATAAGTGCAATCTTCTAGCAAAAATTCTCTTAGCTTTTGCTCAATTATGATCATATTATAATTCATATTTCGCAGAAATTTGTATAAGTAGTATTATTATTGTTTAAAAATTAATTAAAATTATGGTAGAAAAAGAATTGCTATACATAAAAAATGGTGAGATAATACTAGAAACCGAATATTTCCAATCAAATAATGATATTAAATATCCAACTGTGTTAATTTGCCATCCCCATCCAGAATTCGGTGGAAACATGTTTAACAATGTGGTATCTGGAGTCTTTAATACATTAATCCAAAATAGTATTTCATGTTTAAGGTTTAATTTTAGAGGTGTTGGAAAATCAACTGGAACTCACTCAGAAGGAAGCGGTGAATTAAGTGATGTAAGAGCTTGTATTAATTTTCTATTAAATGATAAAAAATCTGAGCGTATAATTATATGTGGCTATTCTTATGGCGCCGCAATAGGTTGTTCAGCAATAAATTATTCTAATAACGTCATTGGTTTTATTTCAATATCATTTCCTTGGGATTTTGTTGGAGTAAAGTACAAAGAATTAACTCAGTCTACTAAACCAAAACTATTTATTCAAGGAGATAAGGATACCATTGCTCAATACAAAAATTTTGAATTCCATTATAGCTTTTATCATCAACCAAAAAAGAAGAAAATAATTACTGGAGGAGATCACTTTTATATGGGTTATGAAAGAAAGATAAACCAGGAAGTTTTAGAATTTTATAACTCAATAAAACGATAAACTAGAAAAAAGTGTGAAATCAAAGAATATTAGGATAATATATTATAAACTCGAAAGCTTTTCTAAATCTGCTTGGGAGTTTTCAACTGCCCAATCTATAAGTTGATCGATATAGCGCTCAACATCTTCACTCTCAGGGCGTTTTGATAAAATTGCTAAAAGAAATTGATTTTTATTGTCAGAAGATAGAATAATATTTCTCATGATGATATAATCTTCCTCATACTTAATGTTCATACTTTGTATAGCAGAAAGATTTAGTTCCTCTGCAGCTTTATATGCAGAATCACTCAATAATGATCCCATAGCTGCTACTACTCTTTCATCTATACCCTCTTCCTTTTGTGATGCCAAGACCAAACCCGTGGAAGTAGCAAAAAGGGATGCTCGGAAATTGCCATTTTCATTAAGTTCTTTAAGTACTAGTTCAAGTCTATTAACCAAATATACTCACTTTTTTAATGTTTATTATTTTCTTATCCTCTATAAAAATAACTTGAAAGAATTACTTTCAAGTGTTTTAAATCTAATATTCTTACATAAAATTTCTTCGTATAAATAATATGAGGTATTTTATATTTAAAATTATTCAAAGTACAATTTTAAAAGGTTTCAATATTTATTGAAACGAGTTTAATTATCAATTACTGTCAAAAAAGCTAATCCAATTTAAGATTGACAATAAATGTTGATAAGACATCATCCTCATCAATATTTAAAGTTATAACACTTGGCCTAGCTTTAGGTTTTAAAAAACCCGGTCTTTCGACCGGAGCTTTCGGTTTTGTTGGAGACCCAGGATTTAGAAGAAGTACATTAAAGTTTGTCCCTTTTATAAGCGGTTGATGAGTGTGACCAAAAATTAGGATATTTAAATTATTGTCCTTAACAAACTCTTCTAGATTTTCAGGTAAAATGTGAATGACTCCAATTTTATATCGACCTACTGAAAATTTAATGAAATCCTCCAAATCTGGTATGTTGTCAAAATTACTTTTTACACATCTTACGGGTGCTAATTCTTTAATCTGATTTAAAAAAAAATTTTCAGAGATGTCACCTGCATGTACAATCTCATCAACATCATTAAAAACGACTTTCAACTGATTTATTAATTGACGTAGCTTGTTAGTATTGTAATTTTCTGTAATATGTGTATCGGAGATAATACCTAACTTCATATAACTATATCTCCTTATATCACTATCATTATCCCCATTAGGAATATTAAAAACGCTAAAACTATATCAATAAATACTCGAAATACTTTATCAGCACTAGTTTCCTCTGTTGTATCATCAAATTCAAAATACTCTTTAAAAATGTTTAGTCCAACTAACAAACCATCCTTAATCCTGGAAAACTGCCAGATCAACATTAAAAGCCCAATAATTGTTAATGGCAAATAAAGTTGTAGCACTACCTCAATAAAATCTACTCCTTTTAAAAAACTCCAAACTGCATGAGCCGAGACGATATTGTTTAAAGCATGTGCAATAATTACTGGAATCAACCACTTTCTCCTTATGATTAATAAAGAAAGAATAATTCCAATGATAAATGCTTGCAAGAACCAAATAAAGGGAAACCAAAGAGGATAACCCCTGCTTATCGGATCAAGGAAATAAGCAAAATGACCTAATCCAAAATAAAGAGATGATATCATGACTGCTGACATTCGGAAAAAATGTTCGCTCCCTCGTTTAGTCAATAAACCTCTCGCGATGGTTTCTTCGGAAATAGCTACAGAAACTTGAATTATAATGACAGAGATTAAAAATATCGAATAGTCTGCTAATAAGTAGCTATCTGTTGATTTAAATGCTAGCGCAAAAGATTGATATTCGAGAATCTTGGGTACCAATAAATAGGTTAAGAAATCAATTGGTAAAAATACTAAAAAAAAGATGAGGAAGCCATATAAGATTTGATATTGATAATTATTTTTTGTTATTTTATAAAGTCTCAAATGTCCTATTGCTGGAGATACATCTTCTTCAACAATAACATCTCTTTTTTTATCTAGGAATAATAAATTTGAGAGATGTAGTATTAATGGTACACCTATAAATGCCATAATAGCTCTTAAAGAATAAAACAATATCCCATAGAGAACAGAACCAGGCTCTGCAATTAATGGGATAATAAATGCTGGTAATAATAAGAGTATAAATATTAGAATAAATCCTAACGCAACTTCATATGAAAAAAATCGAAACCTATCAAGAAATATCTGTTTCTTTCTCTTTTGCATTGGTCTAACCATAACAATCAGTGAATATATTAATTTAGAATAAAAACTATTGATTCATAAAATTATAAAGTTTCCTATTTAAAAAATTCTGATATTAACGCCTCTCTATTTGGAAGACCTTTTCTCGCTCCTAATTGTTGAATACATTTTCCCGCAACAAAATTACCTATTTCTACATTTTTTTTAAGGTAGTCAAACTTATAACTTAAATTTTTGAGAAATCCATAAATGAATCCAGCAGAGAAAGCGTCTCCAGCTCCAGTTGTGTCAACTATTTGCTTTTTTGTGATAGTTTGAATCAATTCGGAAAATTCAAAATTAGAAACAATTGCGCCATCTTTACCTATTGTGACAATGATAGCTTTAAGCCCTAAATTAATTAGGTAATCTGATTTTTCCTTAATGTGTTCTATCATTCTATTTTTTTTTTCATTTGGATAGAGAGTAAGAAATTCTCTCTTAGATAGAATTAAAAGGTCTACTTGTTCTAGTAATTTTCTTATTGTTTCAAGCCCTTGATCAATGATTAACATCCCAGGATTTAAAATTATAGGAATGTTAAAATTTCGTCCAATCGTTGCAGCGTTTAATAAAGGTTCTAAATTTTTTAAACTACTTAAGAAAATTAATTTTGTTGTTCTTAATTCATTCTCTTTTATATCCTCCTTTGAAAGATAGTTAGCCGCCCCACTATGAGCATAAATCCTTCGGTTTCCTTCTTTATTTAGAACAATATATGCTGAACCTGTACTATGGTTACTAGAATATCGTATCATTGAAGTATCTATATTGACTTTATTAAAATCTTTAATGATTTTAAGGCCAAAGGCGTCATTCTCTCCTAATTTACCAATAAATGCCGATCTAAGCCCAATTTTCCCACAAGCATAAGCAGTATTAGCCGCAGCACCTCCAGAAAATAATTTTAAATCTGAAACGAATACTTCATCATCCTCAAGAGGATACCTTTCAACCTGTGCGACCATATCAACTAAAGCAGCACCAATGCATATAACATCGAATTTCTGGATCGTTTTTGATCCACCTATTCATATGTGAATGAACCATATTGAGATTTTATTTCGACTGTATTTCGATTTCCCTTTTGAGATTTTTCACATTGACCAATAATTTTGGATTCTACTTGATATTTTCGAGCAATTTGAATTATTTGTTTTGCAATTGATTCATTACAGTAGATTTCCATTCTGTGTCCCATGTTGAACACATGATACATTTCATTCCACTGTGTTTCAGAGGACTCTTGGATGAGTTCAAAAATTAATGGTACTGTAAAAAGATTATTTTTAATGTATTTAATCCCTCTTCCATAATTCAAAACTTTAGTTTGTCCTCCTCCAGTATTATGTATCAAACCATTTATTTCATGTCTAAATTCTTTTAATATATTTAAAATTACAGGAGCATATGTTCTGGTTGGACATAGGAGTGCTTTGCCCACTGTTAGGTCTAATTTGTTAATATTATCAGTTAATTTATATTTACCAAAAAAAATCATTTTATCATCTATGTTATGATTATAACATTCAGGGTATTTTTCGCGATATTTATATGAAAAAGTACCATGTCTTGCAAGAGTTAAACCATTACTTCCAATTCCACTATTATATTTGTCTTCATAAGATGCTTGACCATAACTTGCTAATCCTACTATAACATCATCAGTTTTTATATTATCGGCATTTATTACATCTGTTCTTTTCATACTTGTGAAAACTGAAGCATCTACGATAAGTGTTTTAACTATATCACCCATATCAGCAGTTTCTCCTCCACACATGATCACGTGTAATCCAAATGATGATAATTTTTTACTATATTCATAATATTCGTCAATAATGTTAGCGATTATTTCTCCTGAGATAAGTTTGCTATTTCTTCCAAGATTATTTGATAAAAAAATATTACCCGTTGCTCCGACGCATAAGATATCGTCAATATTCATTATTACAGCATCTTTTACAATATCTCTGAATACTGAGATATCTCCAGTCTCCTTATAGTACATATACGCCAAACTTGATTTAGTGCCCGCACCATCAGCATGGAAAACTGAACAAAAATCTTTTCTAATATTAACGTCTTCGACGATTTTGCAAAAAGCACCAGGGAAAAGTCCCCTGTCTAATTTTTCAATTGCTTTGTGTACATCTTCTTTTTTGGAAGAAACGCCTAATTGAGAGTAGATATTTTTATTTTCATCCATTTTCAAATTATAATTTATATTTATTTTCTAACATATCAATTAAATTCATAACTTGTTCAGGTGCTTTACCGATATACTTATGAGGATCGAAAATCTCCTCTAATTCTTCTTGTGTGAATATATCTTTTATCAATTTGTTTTCATTCAATATATCTTTCATAAATAGATTTTTAGTTCTTGAAGTAATTGCTGCTTGTCTTAATATTTCATGACCCTCCTGTCTTCCTATGCCTTTGTTCACCAATTCAACCATAACCTTTTCAGTTAAACAAGCACCTTTAGTGAGATTAAGATTTTTTTCAATATTTTCTTCATGAAACTCGATATTTCTTAAATTTACTGTTAATTGATTTATCATATAATCTAATAATACGAAGTTTTCAGCAAAAATTACTCTTTCAGATGCAGAATTTGTAAGATCTCTTTCATCTTCTAAAACAATGTTATCTAACGCTACCATTACATTAGATTTAAGAACTCTAGCTAAACTACAGATTCTTTCTGACTTATGGGGATTTCTTTTATGAGGCATTGTAGAACTACCCACTTGATCTTTTTTGAAAGGTTCAAACATTTCTGCTATTTCATTCCTTTGAAGAACTCGATTCTCTCTGGCAATTTTAGCCAAAGTTTGTCCTATAATTGATGTTAAAAAAATTACGTCTGCATGCCTATCTCTTTGAATAATTTGATTTGCTATATATGTAGGGTTCAAATCAAGCTTTTTCATTACTCTATTTTGTATTTCAATCCCCTTTTCTCCAAAACTAGCCATTGTTCCTACAGCCCCTGACATTTTTCCATAGGAGATTCTTTTTAGAACTTCTACAATTCTATCTAAATGTCTATTTATTTCATATGCCCAAACTCCAAATCTCATACCATAAGTAGTGGGAATCGCGTGTTGACCATGAGTTCTACCAATGCAAACTAAATTTACTCTTTCTTTAGTGATTTTTATTATGATTTTTAATAAGTCAAACAGCGAGGCTTGTATGTGTTTTAGAGCTTTTATTAATTGAATTGCTGTTGCAGTATCTTCAATATCATAACTTGTTGCTCCTAAATGAACATATTTACCTGCGTCTCCTTCACATTGCTCTGCCAAACTTTTGACCATAGCCATCAGATCATGATGAATTTTATTATCAAGTTCTTTTACTCTATCTAGTTTTACAAAACGTAAATTCGCTTTTCTATTAATTTCAACTGCAGCTTCTTTAGGGATATTCTCTAACTCCCCATGAACCTGTGCTAAAGCAGCTTCAACTTTCAACCAATTTTCTAATTTGTTCTCTTCAGTAAATAATTTTGCTATTCCAGTTCGATAGCGAGTTTCAATAGGGTGTAAAAATTTATGATCCATTTTCCCTCTCCTTTTTTTTGATCTAATTAAAGTAATGATTCTTCATGAAATATATCTTATTTTATTTAAGATGTAATAATTAGATTAAAATATATTCAATTCTGTTATTTATATCGCCTAAATCTACTTTTTTTTAGCGTAAACTCATAAAAAAAAAATCAGAAAATCTCACCGCTATTATAAGTTAAATCTAAGTTGAAATTGAATATTAACAGAATGAGTGCTGGTGTGAAATATTTTTTTTTCGATGTTATAACTGCGGAATGTGGTATTATTCAAAAGGACTCATAAGGACCAAGAAGTGTTGGAAGTGCAATCGTTCATTTCTAGTGAAAAACTCCACTAAATTTTCAAAGACATGTTCTATAAGAGATGCTATTTCAATTGTAAAAGAACTGAAAACTAAGAATTGAATATTTTTCATTAAGATTTCTAATTTTCTTTAGAGTGTGAAAAAAACAAAGGTATTTAAGCTATTTTTCAATTTTTTTGATGATATATTGAAGTTCACTAATTTTAATTAATTATTTTGTTATAGAGACATCTGAAAATAAGGAACATGGAAATTGCTGAGGATTTAAAAGATTTAGATGAAAAATTAATCACTGAATTACACCGCCTAGCAAAAGATAAAGTTGAATATTGGGATATTAGAGCAGAAGCAAATATCGGTACAAATCTAGATTTAACTGACCAAAGAAGCAAGGAAATTTCTACATATCAAATCAATGAATGTGGAATTCGAACTTTTAATAATGGTGGTTGGGGCTTTTACGTTCTAAAAGATCTGAAAAGAGAATCTATTAAAAAGGGATTTCAAAAAGCAGTAAAATTAGCAAATCTCTCAGAATCTTTGACCAAAAACAAGTTTAAACTAGTGGATCATGATCCTTTGATATGTAATTTTATAAGCTCTAGAAAAAAGAACCTAGATAATATTGATATTGAAGATAAATTAAAACTCGTTATGAATCATGAGAAAACCGCATCAAATTACTCACCTAAAATAAAAAATACTCATACTCTCTATATGGATGGACATACACAAAGCCTATTTTTAAATTCTTTCAATAGCAATATAACTCAAGATTTATCATTTTTACGTTTATTTTGTTTGGTATATGCAAAAAAAAATAGTATTATACAGAGATCCGTAAATTCAGTTGCCGGAATTGGAGGATATGAAATTACAGAAACTGATAAAGCTATTAATTTAAGTCGAAAAACAGCTAAAGAGGCTGAAGATCTACTAAATGCAAAATCACCAGTTGGAGGTAAATTCACTATTATAACAGACTCAAAATTAACAGGAACTATGATACATGAAGCATTTGGGCATGCTTGTGAAGCAGATCTAGTATTAAACAATGAAAGCATTTTAGAAGGTAAAATTGGTGAAAAAGTTGCAGCTGAAAACATTAATATTATAGATAATCCAACAATGGGTAGAGGTAAACAATTTAATTTGCCTTATGAATTATTTGGGTGTTATTTTGTCGATGATGAGGGTATCCCTTCACAAAAAACAACAATAATCAAGAATGGAATTCTTAAAAATTATTTACATAATTTAGAAACGTCATCAAGAATGAATGTTGAACCCAATGGACATGGTAGAGCATCCTTTAGTGCTTCAAGACCTCAAGTACGTATGGGCTATACATTTTTAGAATCAGGAGATTGGGATATTGAAGAAATGATTGAAGATACAAAAAATGGTATTCTTTGTGAAGATTTTCAATATGGTTATACTGACCCTCCAACAGGAAATTTTCAATTTAAATGTAAATTTTCCCATAAAATCATTAATGGAGAAAGAAAAGAGATGATGCGAGATGTCGCACTTAGTGGAATGATATTGGAAGTTCTAAACAAAATATCTGCTGTGGGGAACAAACAAACTTTTCATTATTCTGATGGGATGTGCGGAAAAGGAGGTCAGCGTGTAAGAGTTTGCGATGGAGGGCCATATATTAGAATAGAAAATGTAACAGTCGGAGGACTTAACTGATTGAAAGACTCTAATATCTTTACCTTAGCAAATAACTGTTTTAAACTTTTTGAACAAAAAAGTTCAGAGATTATCCATTCAGAAATATTCTTTGGAATAAATTCTTATATTAACATTGAAATTGAAGAAAATTCAATAAAAAATAGTGAAATTGGAAAGGATAATGGGGTTTCGATAAGAGTTATTAATAAAAACGGATGTCTTGGATTTGCTTATGCGAATAGACTTGAGAGAAAAACTATAGAAGAAATCTGTATTAACGCGATTAAAATGATGAATATCAGCACACCTGATCCTGACTTTAAAAAACTTCCCGATTCATATATGCACTATCCAAATATAAAAGATTTGTGTGATCCAAAATTGAAAAATCTTGAAATTGAAGATTCTCTAAGTTACATAAATGATTTAATTAGAGTATGTGAGGAAGATAAGATTGCCATATCTCAATCTGGGAACTTTTCTTCAACTTATTCTAAAACATATATCTTTAATTCGAATGGGTTAGAAGTTTTTGGTAGGGACACAAGTTGCCTAATATCTTCAAATATTATTGTTAAGGATAAAGTAAGTAAAGAAAGCTCATCAGGCTATGAATGGCAAGGAGAACGGATGTTAAATAAATTAAATGCGACTAATGTAGCACTAGTAGCTTTGAAAGATGCTAAACGAAATCTTAAAAGAAAAAAAATAGAAAAAATGGAAGTTCCTGTAATTCTTACTCCAAAGGGAACGATAAATTTAATTTTGAAACCAATATCTTTAGCTATAAACGGAGAAACGTTTCAACATAAAAGATGTTTCTTAATTGGAAAAAGGGATAAAATTATTGGTTCAGAATATTTGAACATTGAAGATAATGCCTTAATCAACGGAGCATATGGCTCATCAGCATTTGATGGTGAAGGTGTCCCTTGTAAAAATAAAAAAATTTTTGAAAAAGGGAAATTTTTGAAAACTGGTTTGCTGCATAATAGCTATACTGCTAATAAAGAAGGAATTGATAGTACAGGGAACGCCTTTCGGAATTCATATTATTCTCTTCCCTCAATAGGCATATCTAATCTAATAATGAAGTCTGGAGATATGGCTCTTACTGAAATGATAAGAGGTGTGAGGAATGGAATTCTCCTAAATTATTCTCCTGATTCCCCTAATATCGCAACTGGCGATTTCTCTGGATTAATCCTCTATGGAAATATAATTAAAGACGGAGAAATAAAGGAAGGACTGAATGAAACAATGATTGGGATTAATCTTTTAGATTTATATCAAAATATAGAGGCTGTTTCAAAGGAGTCTAACTTTTATGGTTCATTTCAAGCACCTTATGTAAAAATAAAATCAGTAAATATAATCGGCGGAGCTAACTAATTAGTAACATTTAATCTTATCCATAATATATTATAAAACTCAGCTTCATTATTTTTTATTTGCCATAATTCAGCAATTATTTTTTGATTATCACCTAATTGTGAGAAAGAAATATTTAATTGTTCAGAAATATAAGGTTTATGGGGCATTTCACGCACCTTATGTAAGAATAAACTCAGTAAATATCATAGGGGGAGCAGATTAAGTAGTTATATTTAACCATAGAAATAAATTATTATAAAATACTTCACTTTCATCTTTAATTTCCCATAATTCGACAATAATCCTTTGATCAGCTCCTACTTCTGAGAAAGATACGTTATAAACCCCAAAAATCCTTTCAATATTGGATTCCAAAATAAAATCTCCTACTGTAAGAAATAAAGATCCATTTGAGGGAAATGAACCTACCAAAGTATCATTATTACCTTTCAGTATCTTGAATCTAAATGCGAATTCTCTATCTAAATAATTCCCAACTGTTACGTAGAAAGAAATAGTCTCATTAGCAGGTGCTTCAGTTGGGTAGTTCTCTGCTCTTCTATCTTCATTTAAGATACCAAATGTTACATATCCTGGTTCAGGAGTAAGAATATAATAGACAATAAATCCTGAAACAATAAGAATTCCAATAATTAAACATATTTTAAGTAATACCTCGAATTGTCTATTACTCTCTTTTAAATCATTTTTATTTTTATGATTAGTTAAGTCCTTCATTATCTTTAAACCAAGCAATTGATTTTTTTAAACCTTCCTCAAGTGAAGTTGTCGGTTCCCAATTTAGAATCTTCTTTGCTTTTTCTATAACTGGACACCTAAATACTGGATCATCAATAGGCAACGGTTTAAAAACTATTTTTGAATTAGAATTTGTTAAATTTTTAATCACTTCTGCTATTTCTATAATAGTAAATTCTTTGTTATTACCTAAATTAATAACTTCCCCAGTGGCACCATCATAATGAACAATCTTAAGAAACCCTTCAATCTCGTCTACAACATAAATAAAGGACCTAGTTTGAGACCCATCTCCAAATACCGTGATATCCTCATCATGTAAAGCTTGATGAATGAAATTAGGAATGACTCTCCCAAACTCTGGCCCATATCGTATTCTTGGACCAGAAGTATTAAAAATTCTTACAATTTTAGTCCTCATTTTATGTTGAAGTTCATATGCTTTTATGAAAGCTTCTCCTGCTCTTTTTGATTCATCATAACAACTCCTGGGTCCTACAGGATTAACATGTCCAAAATAACTTTCTGGTGTAGGAACTGCTTCTCTTGGAGGATTTCCATAAACTTCAGAAGTACTAGTA
>JAHLWT010000124.1 GCA_019057775.1 Promethearchaeota archaeon | reverse complement strand
GGAGACCTTAAAGCTTTTAATTCTGTTGCAACGAAGAATTATGAAATGTTTAAGAGAAGTGGTGTGAAATCAATTATCACAAGTTGCGCAGGTTGTTACAGAACTTTAAAGAAAGATTATGCTGATTATATGGAAGAGCTAGGAATTACAGTCTATCATACGATTGAATTCTTAAACAAACACATAAAGGAAAACAATGTACAATTAAAGAACTTAGGATTGAATACTACATACCATGATCCTTGTCATACAGGACGACATATAGGACTTTATGAAGAACCTAGAGAGATATTGAAAAAAATAGCAAATCTAACTGAAATGAAAACAATTAAACAGAGTGCAAATTGTTGTGGTGCTGGAGGAGGCGTTAAAAAAGGTTTTCCTGAATTGGCTTTAGAGATTGCAAAATCCAGAATTCAAGAAGCAGAAGAAACAGGCGCGGAGTATATTGTGAGCATTTGTCCTTTTTGCTATAGAAATTTAGCTGATGCAATAGAAGCAAGTGGATCTAATATTAAGATGGTTGATCTAACAGAATTAATAAACCAAGCTTTAACTTAAATTTTCTTTTTTTATTCTTTTTATTATCTCTTATTATTGTAATATATTTAAATAAATCATAAATATCAAACTACCTGTAGTACTAGTACATATTCTAATACATATAAAATAAAAATAAAAAAAATAGTTTTTATCACAAATTAGTATAGAATGAATTAGATTGCACGTGCCAATCTCTGAGCATCTTTTATTGCCGCTTGAATATCTCTTGGTTTCTTACAGTCTCCGATAAACTCGATTTTAAATCCTACATTCTCAAATTCCCTTTCTAGAGCCTTTTTGGGCGTAGTTCGGGCACCGCAATGAACAAGCGTATCAGCCTCAATTACGTGTTCTTTGCCATCAGAATCATGTATTATAACTGATTTATCAGTAACATCAATAAGCTTTGCTTTTTTGAATTGAGGTATTTTCTTTTCTTTGAAGTACCGATGAATCCATGTAACCCTGCCTGTAAGCCTTGCTTGGGTAAGTATTCCTGCTAAAGTTCTCTCTGTTCCAGCAATTGCTTTAATATTATAACCTTGTTCTTTTAGAGTTATAGCTGTTTCTGTTCCTCCCTTCCAATAGGTATCTAGCCCCCAAATGACCACATTTTTGCCCATCGGTTTTGATTTCAAAATTGCCTCATCCTGAGTTAAAACATTAGGGTGATCTTTATATTTTACAGGAATTGTTGCTTCAGTTCCTACAGCAAATACTAAAACATCACAATCCAGTTCCTTAATTTCATTGGTTGTTAATTCTCTATTAAGATGAATAGGAATATTTAATTTGCTTAGTTGAATTTTCTGGTAATTAACAATATTCATAAATTGTTCTTTTTTGTATTCTGCTGCCAGTAAATGCATCACGCCGCCTACCTTATCTGTTTTTTCATATATTTCAACATCATGTCCTCGAAGTTTCGCTACTCTTGCTATTTCCATCCCCGCAATACCAGCTCCCAAAATAACGATTTTTTTGGGTTCCTCAGTAGGAATAAGTTCTTTATAGCTATGCCTTTCATAAGGGTTAAGAACGCATACACCACCACATCCTACTTGGCAACCGATACAATATTTAGTATCATCGGTCTGACCGTTGAAATATTTATTAGGGGTTTCAGGATCAGTAATTAATTGTCTTCCCATATAGATGATATCTGCTTTTTCTTGCTGGATAAACTCATCAGCCATTTTCATTTCAATAATATTTCCAACGCCTATTACAGGAATATTAACTACTTTTTTAATTGCTTCAGGATAATGAATAAAACCACCAGGTGGAATGTACGTTGGAATGTTTATTCCTTCGGGAGTTCTTACCTGTATTCCTTGGCTGACATCAATACAATCAACCCCCGCTTTTTCAAGAAGTACAGCAACTTTTTTTTGGTCTTCTAATTTTAAGCCATCATCTAGGAGTTCTTCGGCAGAAATCCGCACAAAAATGGGGTTATCCCCGATTTTATCTCTTATTTTTTCAACCGTTTCTCTAACAAATCGGGTTTTATTCTCCCATGAACCACCGTACTCATCTGTTCTTTGATTATAATAGGGTGATAAAAAGTCGTGGTACAGTGTACCATGTGCAGAATGGACTTCTATGTAATCGAATCCCGAATCAATAGCCCTTTTAGCAGCAGCAGCAAATAGATTCCCCACTCCATTCATTTCTTCCACAGTTATTTCATGAATTCCTTTAAATCCTGTTTTCTCCAAATCTTGGCGCCAATTAGGGTTTATCAGATCATATGAAGAACTTGCTACCACAGGATCCACACTGGAGGGCGCCCATACAGGCATGTTAAATTTCATTATAGCAATCATCATTAGCGAAAGAATACCTCCATGTGCAAACTGAATACCTATCTTGGTACCATATTCATGAATTCTATCAGTAAATTCTTTAAACGCGGGGATATTCTCATCTAATCCCAAACATGGCTGAATTGGATTATTCATAGGATCTGTTCCACTGGCTTCTACCGTAATTAATCCAGCGCCTCCCTTTGCAATTGGTTCATAAACATTATAGAATTTATCTCCAGGGATACCATTTGAGATCGAACCTGACATCATGGGAGGAAATCCAAGCCTATTTTTAATTTCCATATTTCTAATTTTTAATGGATCAGTTACTTTTGGCATACTTTTCTCACTTTTTCAAAAATTTATATTTAAATATTTTATCTACTTGATTTAACTTAAATTTTATTGTCGATCGATTCAGTTCTGTCAGTTAAGCTAAAACTATATCCTATGGAACAACAAAGTTAATTACGCTTAAACTTTTTCGTAGAAAATAAAATAATAACTTTTTTTTAGAGTTAATTTTTCTTATCTTTATTAAAAAATTATTATAAATTAGAGAAAGGTGTAAAATAAAAATTCCAAAAATATCAGATCCTATTACTATAAGGGATATGGAAGTAAAGAACAGGTTTGGTTTTCCACCTTGTTTAACTAATTCTTCGGATGCTGAAGGTCGTCCTACTCAAAGAACAATTAATGGATATGAGGTAAAAGCTCGTGGAGGGGTAGGCATAATGACATATGAGGCGACTCAAGTTGACCCATGGGCTAAAGGAGGAATGGGTGCGAATATTGGGAGCGATGAGAATATTCCTGCTTACAAAAAGTTGACTGATATTATTCATAAATATGGTACTAAAATTGGAATGCAAATTAATAAAATGGGTATGATTGGATATACTTTTGCTGCAATGTATGGTATGTTTCCCCCATCAAATATTGGCCCATCAAGTATAGATTTAGTACATGCAACCTCCGCTTTTGAGTTAATGTCGCCAACTTGGCTTAATACTGTAAGAAGTAAAGATCTTAAGGTTAAAGAATTGAGTGTTAATGAAATAAGTGATATTCAAGATTTATATGCTGCAGGAGCAAAAAGAGTAATTCAAGCAGGATTTGATTATGTCATGGTTCATTCTGCTCATGGAACATTACCATGCTCTTTTTTATCACCATATTTTAATAAAAGAAGTGATAAGTATGGTGGATCGATTGAGAAAAGATGTCAATTTATAAAAGAAACTATAGCTAAAATAAGGGAAGCAATAGGTGAAATTCCCCCAATTATGGTTCGAATTTCAGCTGATGAATTAGTATATGATGGAAATAGAATAGAAGACTCAATAGAAATAGCAAAGCAACTTGAAAAAGCGGAAGTCGACGCTATAGATGTATCCCAAGGAATCATACTCAGAAGTCCTTTTGGTATAACAATTCCTCCTTATTGTGAGTATGGATGCTATATACATTTACCTGAAGCAATTAAAAAAGTAGTTAATATTCCTGTTTTTGGTGTTGGGAATATTAATGATCCACGAATGGCAGATGAATTTATACAGCAAGAAAAAGCAGATATAATTAATATGGGAAGACAATTAATTTGCGATCCTGATACCCCAAGTAAATATTTTAACGGCCAAATTGATGATGTCAAACGCTGTATAGGATGTTTACAAAGCTGCGGTACCTGTGTTTATGATAGTTATAGCGGTTTGGATTACCAAGAGCTTACACCTTCCGTGGAATTGAAAAAGATAGTTGTATTAGGTGCAGGGATTGCAGGAATGGAAGCGGCAAGGATTTTGAAACTTAGAGGTCATAAAGTAGAACTATATGAAAAATCGAAAAAAACTGGAGGTTTAATGCCACTTCTTGCGGCGGAATATAAGAAAGAACGCTTTATTTTGATAGCAGATTGGTTAGAAACTCAATTAAAGAAATTAAATGTCCCAATACACCTAAATAGAGATTTAACAAGAGAAGAATTAGAGGTATTAAATCCAGATATTCTGGTTCTTGCAGCAGGTTCTGATGCGACAATTCCCGTAAAATATAAAGATCAACCAAATGTTATAACTCAAGATGAATCAATTCTGAAGTCGAAACCAATGGGTAAAAATGTGGTTATTTGGGGACTAAATGCATTTTGGAAAGGGGGTTTAGAAACAGTTACAACTTTGGGAGAACAAGGATATAACGTTAAGGCACTCGTGGGATCAAATACTATTGTGGGACAATTGCTTATGGGAAATGGTGGAAGATATATGTATTTACTCCGATATTTAAGAAAAAACAAGATACCTGTCTATACTAAAGCAAAATTATTAGAGGTAACGAAGGAAGGGGTTAAATTTCTCAATGAAAACCAGGAAGAGCAATTTATTGAAGCCGACACATTAGTTTATTGTGGCTCTCGAATTGCGAATGGCAAGTCTCTAAAGGAGAAGTTTGAAGGAACTGCTCCTGAAATCGTACTAATTGGAGATTGCAAAAAACCACGGGACATAAAAGAAGCTATGGCTGATGCTCAAAAATTTGCCCGAAGTTTAAAATAAAAAATATTACTGTCCCTCTTTTTATATCCTATAGCACAATTTTTGCCAGAAATTTGAAATAAAATATTTGGTTTTATTATATGTTACTTCGGAAATCCGTCTATGCCTTCTTCTAGTTGAACTCCTAACGTATTAAGAACCATTGATACTAAGTTATATTGTCCAACAGTAAATACAAGATCAATAAGTTGGTGTGTGTTATATTTTTCAGAAAGACTTTGCCATGTCGAATCACTTATAAAAGCATCAATATATAATTCATCAACAGCTCGAAGTAGCGTAGCATCAAAAGAATTCCAACCTTCCACATCAGGACCCTCAATTATTCTAATTATTTCTTCATCACTTAACCCACATCGCTTTCCTATTATTACATGTTGACCCCATTCATACTCAGCTTGGCAGAGCCATCCGATACGTAGAATGAGGATTTCCTTATCTCGAAGTGGAAGTGTTGATTTAAATAAAACATGATTACCAAATACTCTCCATCGATTATACAACTTTGAATAATTAGCTAACGTAGCTGCTATATTTGTAACTATTCCTTTATTAATTTTTTTTAATCCCTCTAATAACTTTCGAGCATCTTCATCCCATTCAGATTCTTTTTGGGGATGAATTCTCGGTTCGGAAAGCCGAATAATTTCTTTCTGATTAATCTTCAGCGTTTTAACATTTTCATTTTTTTCTTTAATAGAATGTCTCACCTTTATTAATATGATAAGAATTAAAAAAATCCGATAAATTAAGTCTTTATTGTTTAAATTTTTTTATTCCCAAATACTAATAAAATAAATACCTTTTCTTTAATTTCATATCTTAGTGTCTAGAGTTTAGATTTGTTAAAGTTTTAGAACTAATGCCCAATTTTAGATGGGGAATTATTTCAATAATTTATTAACAATGTTGAATTTCTCTAATAAAATTAATATTTTACTCGTATTAGACAATAAAATAAATAAAATAAAAAACTGGTTTTAAGAATGGGTCTTAGCATCGATGGAATGATGAATTTATTAAGAAAGCAATTAGGAATTGGTCCAAAAACAACTTTTGGAGAAATTGTAAAAAGTAAAGCTGAAAAAGTGGGAGATAAAGTATATCTAACCTATATAAGAGATTTTGATAAGGGGATAGATGAAAAATACACATATAAAGATATGCACGTGCAATCGAATCGATTAGCAAACGGGCTGGCAAAATTGGGAATTAGAAAGGGAGAAGGAATCTCAATATATCAAATAAATAGCCCTGAATATCTCTTTGTGTTGTTCGCGGCTTTCAAAATGGGTTGTTATTGTGTATTAGTTAATACTGGTTTAAAAGGTGAAGGATTACAATATATTATAGATCATAGTGATAGCAAGGTTCTCGTTATTCATTGGACCTTCCTAGATAGATACATGAATATTAAAAACCAATTGTCCAAAATCAAGCATCTAATTGTAGATATCAATGAAGCTCCCACAGATTTTAAATTGCCCGAAGGAGCTTTATCACTTCAAAGCGTTATGGATGCTCCCGATGATGAAATTCAAGTAGAACTAGCTCCAGAAGATAAGAGTATTTTGATATATACTTCTGGAACTACAGGACTACCAAAAGCAACTATTTTCTTCTATGGAAGAACACTTATAGGCGATGCTCTTACATATTTCGCTATTATTGCTTATGGTATGGGCCGTCCGGGGGATACACTGTTTACTTGTTTACCTTTGTTTCATGGGAATGCTCTTCAATTAACAGCTATGCCCGGATATTTATCAGAATTCCCCGTCGTACTCTCAAAGAGATTTTCAGCTTCAAGATTCTGGGATATGATTCGGAAATATGAAGTCACAAATTTTAATCTTCTTGGTTCAATGCCGCAATATTTAATGAAACAACCAAAAAGACCAAATGATAGAGAAAACAAAGTATGGCGTGTTAATTCAGCTGCATGTCCTAGGGAGATAATTAAAGATTTCGAAGAAAGGTTTGATGTGAAAATGTATGAAGGGTATGGAGCGGTTGATGGAGGTGGATTCTCAATTACTACCTTTGGTAAAAAAAACCCTCCTGTTGGCACAATGGGAAAACCTAACTATAATATCACTGCAGAAATAATTGATGAGGAGTATAATATTTTAGAACCAGATGAGGTTGGAGAACTGGTGTTTTTGGTGAAAAAAGGAGAAGCTGAACAACATCAGGTTCATTATTATAAGGATGAAAAAGCTTCTAAAGAACGAATTCGAAAAGGACCTGATGGTAAATCGTGGTTTCATACAGGAGATCTTTGTACAAAAGATAAAGATGGGTGGTTCTACTTTGTTGATCGGAAAAAAGATTCAATTAGGCGGAAAGGAGAAAATATCGCAGCTTTTAGTGTTGAAAGAGCAATTAATCTACACGAGAAAGTTCTAGAATCCGCAGCTTATGGCATTAAATCATCCCAAGTTGGAGAAGATTATGCAGAAGATGAAATTATGGTTGCGGTGGTAATGAAACCTGGTGAGACGATATCTCCTGAAGAATTACTTGACTTCTGCCAAGATAAACTTGCTTCCTTTCAGATACCTCGATTTATAGAGTTTGTTGAGAAACTCCCTAAAAGCGAAGTTCACAGAATAATGAAGCGATTTCTTAAAGAACGCGGCGTTTCTGAAAAAACTTATGATCGTGAAAAGGCTGGTTATAAAACTCCATAAAAAATAGTAAGAAATCACCTACCAATCATATTTTAAATAAAATTGGAAAGTTTTATTAATTTCCTAAAACAAATCAATAATTACAATTAGACTGGCTAGTTAAAAAAGTAGGTTAAAGAAGATGGAAACTAAAAAAAAATTCAGATTATCAAGAAGAACTCTTTTAAGAGATTTCATTAAACATAAGGCAGATTTTACGGGAGATAAAGTATTCATGACCTATATAAGAGATTTCGATAAAGATATTGATGAAAAATATAAATATAAAGACTTGCACGTTCTTTCAAATCGTTTAGGAAATGGTCTAATCAAGTTAGGTCTTAAAAAGGGTGAGGGAGTAGCATTAATGGAAATTAATTCACCTGAGTTCTTACTAACGGTTTTTGCCACGTTTAAATTGGGAGCATACTCAGTAATGGTTAACGTTTCCTTAAGAGGAGAGGGTTTAAAATATATTATAGATCATTCAGATGCTTCAGCCATTATTGTTCATTGGTCTTTTTTACCAGCAATTATGGATATTAAAAGTGAGTTATCGAAGATTAAGTATATTATAGTTGATATCAATGAAGCTCCTGGTGATTTTAAATTACCAGAGGGAACCATTTCGATTCAAGAAGTAATGCAAGCCACTGACGATGACATAGATGTTGAGATCAGTCGGGACGATATGTGCATGCTTATGTATACTGCAGGTACTACAGGTCTTCCAAAAGCTATTACCTTTTGGCAAGGAAAGTTACTGGGTGGTAATAACCTTCAGACTTTAGTCAATTTTTCCGGGATGTTTTCTAAACCTGACGATATTGCATTTACGAGTTTACCCTTGTTTCATTCAAATGCGTTATTTTTAACGACTTTACTTTCCTATTTTGGCGAGAGACCTATCATTCTAGGAAAGCGATTTAGTGCCAGTCGCCATTGGGATATATGTCGAAAATACGGTGTAACGACATTTAATGCTCTTGGTGCGATGATTCCTATTCTAATGAAACAGCCAGAAAGACCAAATGACAGAGATCATAAAGTAAGAGTTGTTGGGTCTGCGGCCTGCCCTAAAGAATTATGGGTTGCCTTCGAGGAAAGATATGGAGTTAAAATTTCAGAGGCTTATGCTGCAACCGATGGAGGTGGTTTTATGTTATTGGCTGGCACTGGTGATGATGTTCCTATAGGAACTATGGGAAAACCCGCAGCAGGAAGTATTGGTGAGATTATGGGTGATGATGGAGTGCTTTTGGGACCTGATGAAGTTGGAGAGTTAGTATTTCTCGTGCGAGAAAGTGAGGTTGAACAAAGGAAAGTAAAATATTTCAAGGATGAAAAAGCTTCAAAAAACTTGATTCAACTAGGAAAAGATGGACAAAAATGGTTCCATACAGGGGATCTCGCAACTAAGGACCGGGATGGTTGGTTTTACTTCGTTGACAGAAAGAAGGATTCTATAAGAAGACGTGGTGAAAATATTGCTTCATTTAGTATTGAAAAGATAGTGAATCTACACGGTAAAGTATTAGAATCTGCGGCTTATGGTGTTAAATCGGAGTTGGGGGAAGATGAGGTGATGGTGGCCGTCGTTATGAAACCAGGGGAATCAATGACTCCTGAGGAACTATTAGATTTTTGTCAAGGTAAAATGGCATATTTTATGATACCAAGATATATCGATTTCGTAGAAAAGCTCCCTAAGAGTGAAGTTCATAGAATAATGAAGCGATTTCTTAAAGAACGCGGCGTTTCTGAAAAAACGTATGATCGTGAAAAGGCTGGTTATAAAATTAAAAGAGATTAATATATTTACTACATTTTTTTATTTCTGTTTGAGCTAAAATTAACATTTATTAAAATTAAATTGATTTGGATGATTATGACTTTACCTTTAGAAAAAATTACAATTCTAGACTTATCAAGAATGTTGCCTGGACCTTATTGCACCATGATTTTGTCCGATCTTGGAGCAGAAGTTATTCGTGTAGAGAACCCGAAGGATCCTATGAGCAATCTACCCCCCTTTTTTAAGAAGGGTAAATATTACGAGAGTGCGTTTAATGCTGTTCTCATGAGAAATAAGAAATCAATAACATTAAATTTGAAAAGTGATGAGGCCAAGAACATATTCTATGAATTAGTAAAAGAGGCTGATGTTGTTATGGATACGTTTCGACCGAAGGTTATGGAGAAGTTGGGAATTGATTATACAACTTTATCATCAATTAATCCTTCAATAATCTGTTGTTCTATGACGGGTTATGGGCAATATGGACCTTATGAACAAAAGGCAGGTCATGATATAAATTATATAGGAATCAGTGGGATTTTAGATGCCACTCGAGAAAGATCTATATTTGGGAAGGAAGATCAAGAGAGACCACCTATAGTTCCGGGGCTTTCTCCCGCGGATATTGGCGGTGCATTAGTTGCGGCAATAGGTATACTCAGTGCTCTTTTTGAGAGGGAACAAAACCCTGAAAGAAGAGGTCAATTCGTGGATATATCTATGACAGATTCGGTTTTCTCTTTCCAGCCAATTGTTGCTGCAAATAAATTTGTGAGAGATCAAAGTGGAAAGAAAGGATGGGGTTTAGGGGGGGCGGTGGTTCTCCTTATTATGGTGTTTATAGAACAAAAGATAACAAATATTTAGCAGTTGGAGCAATTGAGCCGAAATTTTGGCATGCTCTCTGTGAAGGCTTGGGGAGAAAAGATTTGAGAGGAAAGCAATATATTCAGGGAGAAGAAAATGAAAAGGTTATCAGAGAAGTACAAAAGGAATTCCTAGAGAAGACGCAAAAAGAGTGGCTCGAAATTTTCGAAAATTATGATACCTGCGTCTCACCTGTTAAAAACTTCAGGGAGGCATGTGAGGACCCACAAATTTTAGCTAGAAACATGATTGTGAAGATGGATCACCCTATATTAGGAGAAGTTCAAAACCTTGCGTCACCAATTAAATTATCAAGAACACCGACTAAAATTAGAAGTTTTGCTCCTAAAATGGGACAAAACACTGAAGAAATTCTGAAATCTCTAAATTACACTGATATTGATATACAAAATTTAAGAAAAAGCAAAATTATGGCATTAATGCCTTTTAGGTTATAAAGAAATTTAAAGTTTTAGTCGAAT
>JAHLWT010000123.1 GCA_019057775.1 Promethearchaeota archaeon | reverse complement strand
TGTAAGTTCCAATACCTAAATTGGTAATAGTGTAATTCGTTATCGTTAATCCTCCGGCTATAATTTCGCCATTTTGATATAAAGTATAGCTATCGGCATATTGCGAAGCCGTCCAGTTTAATGTGAATGTCCCATCCTCATCGAAGCCAACGACGTCGGAAAATAAGGTAAATAGTTGCAGATCGCCTATATTGTCTAAAATATTCCACACGCAATTTTTCTCATAAATTCCACTTAAACCATTATCTGCTAGAAAATTTCCCGTAATTTCATTGAAATTGCTTTCTTCTAAATATATACCATATTCAATATTACCATTAGCAGAATTATTGGTTAAGGTATTATTATTACAAAAATTAAGAGTAAAACCATTGAGATTACCCGTTACGGTATTGTCCTCTAAGGTATTGTTGTTACCATTATCTAAAAATATACCGTATTCAATATTACCATTAGCGGTATTATTGGTTAAGGTATTATTATTGGAATACCAGATTCGAAAGCCATGTAAACTATTATTTGCTGAATTACCTGTAAATGTGTTATTATTGGAATTCCTAAGGAGGAAGCCAGCAATAATATTATCAGCATTATTATTTATCAATTCTCCGTTGGTCACATTGGTGAAATAAAATCCATGATTATAGTTTGAACGACCATCACTCACGGTCACATTTCTTATAATGAAATATAAATTCGTATTTCGAATTTCAACCCCGTGCCCTATAGACGCATTGATTTTATAATTCTCGATGATATAGGGGTTGCTATAATTTCCATTACCATTCCAACCCTCGATACTTGCATTATTGGCGAACATATCATTACCATTAATAAAAATAGCGTCGTGATTTGCCGATATTTTTGGTTTTTCATCCTTAACATTATTATTCCAACTTGTTTGTACTATTTCGGGAGTATTGAGAGAGAGTATTGACGCTCCGAAAAGCATGGAGAAGATGAGAGTTAGTATTAAAACATGATTCCTTTTATTTAACATCTTTTTCATATTATTTTATGATTAAAATATTAATTTTTACGGTCAACAAATAGATAAGGTACCGTTATTTTAATTTTATATCTTACTAGCTTCAATAGATCATTTTATAAAGACAAAATTAACTGAGCATACTTAATAGATGATTGAAAATTATAAAATTTGATTTGTTAAATAAATTCACATTTGGCACTTAGAAACAAGAATTATCATTTTTGTATTTTCTAATAGATTTATTCAATTCTCTAAAAAAAAGTTTTAATTAATTGAAATTTTATTTTACTTGTAAATATCTCAAGCATTTTATTAATTTTTAAATTAGATTTATTGATTTTTATTATTTAAGCATCATTTTTAGATTTATCAAGTAATTATATATCTTTGGTGAATACTGTTAACAATTTGAAGATTCTACATATTAATCCTTACCCTCCTGAACATTTAGGAGGTTCTGAAGTTTTCTGTAAAAATTTAGCAATCAATTTAAAAAAAAAAAACATTGATTCAGAGATCCTAACCTCAGATATCTTAAAAAGAAATGTTAAAATTGATTTCCTTGATGGTTCAATTAAGATAATTTATAAAAAAAACTATCATAGTTTATGGGGGATGAATCCTCTTGTCAATACATACTCCTTTTTAAAAAAAAAATTTCAAAATTATGATGTGATTCATGTACATTCTTACCTTTTTTTAACTTCTTTTCAGAGTGCACTATTTCGAAAAATAAGAAAATTCCCTTTTATACTACATATACATGGAGGTATACAAACTCCGCAAAATCTTAGTTCAAACATTGTTGAAAAGTTACAACTAGGCTTTAAAAACATTTTTTTTGATAAATGGATAGGGAGTTTTACAATAAAAACTGCAGATGCATTAATCTCTGTATCTAAAACAGATTTAGATATTATTGAAAAACGCTATAAGATTCGACATACTAATAATTACTACATTCCAAATGGTGTAAATACTGAGATTTTTCAAAAAAAAAAAGAAAAGGGGAAAATATATGTCACATTCATCGGAAGGTTATCGTATATCAAAGGATTTGATATATATATGAATGTTATTAAAGAACTTTATAAATATGATAAAGATTTAAAATTTTTAATAATAGGAAAAGGTCCTTTAAAAAGACTAATTAAAACCGCGCAAAAAACCCTTCCAATTCTGCACTCTGACTTTTATCCATATGAAAAAATGGTTGATATTTACAATCACAGTAAAGTAGTACTTATTACTTCTCGATTTGAAGGTGTTCCAACAATATTACTTGAAAGTCTAGCATGTGAGACACCAGTAATTGCATCAAATGTTGGAGGAATTTCTGAAGTCCTAAGAAATGATGAAAACGGCTTATTGGTCAAACATTTTAATGCAAAATCAGCAATTTCAAAAATAATAGATGTTTTACATGATCAAGACAAGTCAAGTACGTTTGGGAAGAATGGAAGGAATTTAATATTAAAGAATTTTTCTTGGGATGTAATAACAGATAAAATAGAAATGGTTTACAAGAATTTTATATCATAAAACTTAATTTTCTCCAATTAATTAAGATTTTTTATAACATATTGACTCAAATTATGTTATTACATTTTCGATCATTCTAATTAATCCGTTTTTTTGTTTGGGGTCTAAATATCATTTCTTTTATTTCTCTATTCAAAATGGTCGCAAATGTAGGAGCTCCAGTTAAGAGCTAATAGAATATTAAATATTTCTAACACTAAAATGTTAACAATAAGAAACAATTCTAAATAAAGCAAATTTATAAGAATAATTAAAAAGATGTAAAATTCTATGATTAAATTAAAAAAAAATTTACCAACCTGTACGGTTAATTCCACCGAATAAACTTAACAATCCCCCAGCGAGTACAAAACTTGGCCCCATTGAAACCGTTCCAATAGGAATATAAAAAGGTATAATCCCCTCAATTAATTCGGTATTTAAAAACATAAATGCAAACTGAGAATTTTCAAAAATACCCATATAAAAAACTAATATAAAATACACACCACCAAGAATGCATAATGAGGAACCTATTATAGCTAACTTTCGACTTTTTAAGCCTATTAACATGAAAATCCCTGAAAGTAAAAACATAATAAAAACTATAGCCATTATAATTTCTAATATGTCACCTGATGTAAAGAAAGTAGGGATATTCATAATAAATCCGATACCATAGAAATGTAATCCAGGAAAATAGAGATGGAATGTGAAGAAGTATGTAGATATAAGTGTCAGTAATCCTCCAATGATATAAGAAATTTTACGTGCATCCACAAATTATCACTTTTAATTTTATTTATTTTTAAATTTAAATATTAATAGATAAGTCGAATATATAAAAATAACCTTTTATTTGAAAAAAAAAAAAATGAATTTTGAGGATTTTAAGGCTAATATACAGCAACTAGGATTCCTATAATACTCCCAGCATATAAGAGATACGTTCCACTATCAATTGTATCAATATCCAATAGATTCATAGGGATAATGCCTTCAATTAAAGGTGTTTCAGTACCTAAAATATTTACTATCCAACCAACTCTATTAATAACATCTGCACTGCCTAACCATATGAAACTACATATTCCTAATGATGTGATTGTTCCTATTATTAAAAGTACTCGAGATTTCATTCCTAATATTTGTAAAACACCTGAAGCTAAGAATAATATGAAAATTCCGGCAATAATATATAATGCAAAGAAAGGTATTCCTAATGTGGTTCCTAATCCTTGGGCATCAGTAAACTTAGCAGAAAGGTTCTTAATTATACCTAATCCTCCCGCATAATAAATTACAGCCCCCCATCAATCAGTATACCATGAAAGTAGAAAAGATTTTCCCAACGTTCATAAAATCCCACTTTTTCAAAATTTTCTTATTGTATTTATTACATCCATCGCTATATATTTTTTGATAAAATAATAAAAAAGATTTTAAGTTTCTTAAAAAAATTTACAAGAAATTAAATTTCTAATGTTTTTGATAATAAAATGGAGAGATTGATATAAAATTGAGATTTATTTTTAGTGTTTAATAATTTTTTATTATCCAATTGTATGATTTTTGTAAACCCTCATCAATCTTAATTTGCGGGTGATAATTCAACATTTTTTTTGCTTTTTTCGTATCTGAATATGTAACATCTACATCTCCTTTTTGTTTGTCAACATATGTGATCTTTTTAGGTTTGCCTGCTATATTATAAATTTTCTTCACTAAATCATTTACGGTAATAGGGTTGGAACAACCTAAATTAAATACTTGACCTGAGGATTCTGGCTTTTCCGCTGATAAAATTAACCCATTGATTATATCTGATACATAAGTAAAATCTCTAAGTTGATCTCCATTCCCATAAATTTTAATTTCTTTATTTTGTAAAATAAGCTCAAAAAATTTACGTATGGCCATATCTGGTCTTCCTCTCGGACCGTAAACAGTATAAAATCTCAAGGAAGTCGTATTTAAACCATATTCTCGATGGTAGTAATCTGTATACATTTCTCCACATAATTTTGATACAGCATAAGGAGAGATTGGATTTTTTGGATGCTTCTCGTCGCAGGGTGTGTAGATAGGATTCCCATATACAGAAGATGAAGAGGCACAAATTACTTTTTTTACGTTATTTTTTAGCGCAAACTCTAAGGTGTTTATCGTACTTTCTATATTATTTCTTGAAACTCCAGCAGCGTTTTGAATTGAATATCTCACTCCTGCTTGAGCTGCTAGATGGAAGATAATATCAATATCGCAGTCAATTTTCTCATAAATCAAAGCTTCTAATAAATCTCCTTTAATTAAGTGAAAATCTTTTAAATTTTTAAAACCACTCGTAACTTCTGCTAAATGCTCTTCTTTCCCATTATAATATTTATTAAAATTATCAATTATTACGATATAATTATTACCCTTTATTAGTGTTTCAAATAAATTAGTTCCTATAAAACCTGCGCCACCAGTAATAAGTATATTCTTATTATTTATCACAACCGTTGAAAGTTTTACAAATAATTAAAGATTTTGCTCAAGTAAAATTATATATATTTCAAAACTATAGTAAGAAATTTACGTATTAAGATATTCTAATAATATCCTTTTATTTAGGGAGCGTTTTCGTAGATAGATTGAAAGCGTTTTATGTTATTTTCCCATAAATAATTAGATTTTATTGTAATTAACCCATTTTCTTTAAATTTCTTTTTTAGTTCATCATCATATAAAAGCTTCTTAATAGCTTTGACATAACACATACAATTTTCCATTTCACATAGAATTCCATTATCCATATGCTTTATTAGATCTCGAGTTCCTGCTATATTACTTGTGATGATTGGTACTTGATAAATCATGGCTTCCATTAATACACCTGCTAAACCTTCCCCCCTACTTGGAAGGAAAAAGATATCTGCTTGGTTATAAAAATTGTGAACATCAAGTCTATTCCCTACAAATAATAATGATTTCTCTAAACCTAAATTCAGAGCTTGATGCATTGCACTCATTTTTTCCGGTCCATCTCCTACACATATAAACTTAACGTTTTTATCTTTCATTAAATCTGCAGTTTTAATTATTAAATCAAGACCCTTCCTTTTATTATGAAGTCCAACAAAAAGTATTATCTTGTCATTAGGATCAATTTCAAACTCCTCTCTGATATTCTTTTCTGGTTTTTTTGTAATTAAATTAATTCCCGTAGGAGTAATCTTGATTTTTTTTTTGGGGATTCCAACCTTCTTAGCATATTTAACGAATGAATTTCCATATATTACTGTATATTTTGAAGCTAAAAAACATAGTTTTGCAATTGTTTTAAAAAATATCCCAAATAAAACGTTTAAAACCGGGGATACTTTAAAAGAATATCCCGGAAAAGTATCCATTGTTAAAATTAAAGTTTTGTTTTTAAAAAATAAGAGTTTTAGAAAGCAAAATATAAATGTATTCGGATAAAAAGGTACCCATACGTGGATTATATCATTTTCTTTTAAAACTTTCCAACTCTTTCTAAAAAACTCCAAATTAGTTGGAATTGGCCAAATATACCCCGAAGATTTTGTCCAAATGGGGTAAGTTAATAGATTAATTCCTTCAAAATCATCATAATGTCTTGTTTTTTCTCTTTCCACATCATTTCTATTCCTTGGAGTTAAAAGAGATATAGAATAATTTTTTTCCTTCATCATTTTCATGATGGAGGAGATAGGTCTTCTCACATTTATACCAGGATTTACATAACAGAGTTTTTTGCAACGATCCCCCATATATAAAAAAAAGGATATACCGATTTTTAACCTATCTATTTAATTTTGCTCTTAAACAGTTAAATTTAAAACTTGTTATTCTAATAAAAATATCTCTAGAAATAAAATAAGCATTTTATATTTTGGAATATTTAAATAAATAACTTAAATACCATCAAAAAACACTATTATTATTAAAACAAGATTTTTTTTGATCTAAAAGAGAGTTTCATATTGAAAACGTTAGTTCCTTCTCAGAAATTAGATGTTTCAGTTAAAGAATCGAAAAATGGCTTGATGAGTCCTACTTACCTTTTTCCCGGATTAAGAATTGGGGTAGTGATACCCGCGTATAATGAAGAGTTCAACATAGGAGAATTGCTTGAGCGAATTCCCAATAATATTTCAGAAAGCATGGAAATTATTGTGGTGGATGATGGCTCTGTTGACAATACTTATGAAGTAGCAAGTCGCTTTGGAGTTAAAATTATCAAACATCCTAAAAATCGAGGCAATGGAGCAGCCACAAAAACGGGTTTAAATTTCTGTAAGGAAAATAATTGTAGCATTACCATCATTTTAGATGGAGATGGACAACATGATCCTAAATATATATCCGATTTTGTGAGGATTATTAATGAAGATAGTATTGATTTTGTACTCGGGAATAGATTCACACAGTATTATGATATGAATGCTTACCGGAAGTTTTGTTCAAAATTGATGACTGCTTTTTATTTTCTACTTCTTAGAAAAAAGATTTCAGATCCGACTAATGGATACCGTGCCTTATCCGCAAAAATAATCAACAATGTAGAATTTGAATCAGAATACTCATTAACCCAAGAGATGCTTTTTAAGGTTATTCCCAAATATAAGTTTAAGGAAATACCAATTAAAGTAGAACAAAGAGAACATGGTCAATCTTTTATCAAATTGAAAAATTATCTTACAAAAATAATTCTTCTCTTCATAAAATACTATATTTTTCCAAAAATTACATGGATTACTCATAGATTGTTAAGCAAAGAAACTAGAAACAGATTAGAAAATTTATTAAAAACGTAGAAACCTTACTCTTATAAATAAAGATTGATTCGTTCTAAATAAGTATATAAACTCAATTTTTTAGTTGAAATCTGGATAAGTCTCTATTAAAACTTTCCATTATATCTTCCCATCTAAACTCCTTCTGGACTTTTCTAAACCCATTTCCACCTAATTTCTTTTGTAAATTTCTATCCTCAATTAACATTAGGAATTTATCAATCATATCTTTCCTAGTAAAGTTTCTTTTTAAAATTATCCCTACTTCTTCATAATTAATGATATCGTCTGAAATTGGAGTACTAATAAAAGGCTTATTACAAGCCATATATTCTAAACACTTAACAGGAATACTATATTTCCATATTTTCTTGTGCGTTATCCTCCCAATACCTATATCACTATTATTTATATAATAGGGGATCTCATTATGATCTTTTTGACCTAAGATGTGGATCTGTTTATTGATATTTTCTTTTTTTGCAAAGTGGGTTATATAATTTTTAAGGGAGCCATCTCCAAGAAAGATTAGATGAATTTCTTTATTCTTTTTTAAAATTGCTGGTAGTATAGGTACAAAATCTTGGAGTCCTATACCTGGAATAAGGGAACCTGAAAAAATTAAAATTTGATCACAACCGTATTTTTCCTTTAATTCATCTTGAGAATTCATAGGATAGAATTTCTTTGTATCTATCCCATTATGATGAACCCTAAAATCAATACTACTGAATTTCTTAAATTTTTCTAAATAATTCTTCAGTTCTGAGCATACAGCGTAAAAAACTTTACATTTTGAGATAGAATTAAATATCTTTGGATAAAAAACTGAATTAAAAATTCTGTAAGGTAATGATAGATTTTCTTGAGTAAAAAAAATATCATGCGACCTAATAACATGTGGAATCTCTAATTTCTTTGCAATGTAACTTCCTGCTACACTTGCATAATGAAAAGCGTGATATTGAGAGATAATTATATCTGGAATAAAGTTTGTCTTTATTTTTATCAGAAATCTAAGGGCATTTTCATAATGTGATAATACCATATTAAAAGGATATCTGACGAATTTACTAGAACTGTATAACTTAAGATTTGGTTTTTTTTTAACACTTTTTTTAGAGCTTATTTTATAATTATAACCCATATTTCCTGGACTTAAAATCGTAACATTGTGCCCATATTTTAGTAGAAAATCAATAATTTTAGATGTATTTATCGCGGCTGCTCCAGTACTGGGGGGAAAGTAACTTAGAGGATATAAAATGTTCATTTTAAGATTTTTTTAATTTCATATCTTCAATTGAGTATTAATCAGTAATGACTTATTTTCTTTAAAAATTAGAAATGATTATCATAAAAGTATTTTATCAATTTATAAAATCATAAAACTACTCTTCAAACCAAATCTAAGAAAAATTTAAACAAGAAATCACAAAAATTCCTTAACTAAAAGTGAACAATAATGTCTCTATTTCTAGAATCTACGAATAAAAAAACCTATTTAATAAGGAAAACAATCAACTTTAAGATTAAAAAAGCAAATTACTAGTTTTTTAACTGTATACTTTGAGTTTTAGTTAGATTATTATCAACAAATTGTAAGGTTTTTTAAATATAAATGAATTTTTGTTATAACAATGTGTGGTATATGCGGCTTCAATTTTTCAGATAAGAATCTGATTACTGAAATGATTTCAACATTAACCCATAGAGGCCCTGATGACTCAGGTAACTTTATAGACGACAATATTTCACTTGGTCATACACGCTTGTCAATAATAGATCTAACAGAAAAAGGGAGGCAGCCAATCCATAATGAGGATGAATCTATTTGGATTATATTTAATGGAGAGATTTACAATTATATTGATATAAGAGCTTTATTAAAGAAAAATAATCATAAATTCTATACCGAAACTGATACAGAAGTAATAATTCATGCCTATGAGGAATTTGGTATTGATTGCCTTGATAAATTTAATGGACAATTTTCATTCTGTATTTATGATAAAAATAAAAATTTAATGTTCCTTGCTAGGGATCGATTTGGTATTAAACCTCTATATTATTATCTAAAAAAGGGGCTTTTTATCTTTGGTTCTGAAATCAAGTCAATATTAAGATATAATTTCAAAAGAATTATTAATAAATTAGCATTAAGAGAATTCTTCACTTTTAGATATACTTTGGCACCAAATACAATCTTAAATGATGTTTATAAATTAGAACCCTCACACTATATTCTATTTGATTTGAAAACAAATTATTTAACTAGAAAGAAGTACTTTGGTCTTGAAATAAACGAAAACAAATCTTACTCCCCTAAACAAATAGGACTTGAATTATTTAGATTGTTGAATAATTCTGTTAGACTTAGAATGATTGCTGATGTTCCTGTATGTAGCTTTTTATCTGGAGGTATAGATTCAAGTATCATTACAGGTTTAGCATCGAGATATAATGATAATATACATACTTTTACTGTAGGATTTGAGACATCTAATGAATTTAAATATGCGAGAATTGTGTCAGAACATTTCAATACTAATCATCACGAACTTATTATATCAAATGAACATGTAATAAAATATATCGATAAAATGATTTACCATATGGATGAACCAATAGGTGATGCTGCATTCTTCCCTACACTCTTACTTTCAGAAGAAATTAGCAAACAATTCAAAGTAGTTTTAGCTGGTGAGGGGGCAGATGAATTATTTGGTGGTTATGATAGGTATAAAATGTTTTTATATGGAAGAATGTTATCTTATTTTCTCCCTAAAATAAAATATAGAGATGAAACTTTGCGAAGATTATCAAATTTATCAAATAAAAAAGGAAAGCAAGGATATTTAGAGTCAATTTGTGCATTTAATGAAGAAGAAATGTATAAAATGAAGATTACTCCTATACGAAATGATTTGATGTGGTTACCTTATGGAAATACTATGCAAAAAATGCAATTTTTTGATATTAAATCTGTTTTAACTGAAGATTTTTTTATGAAAGCTGATAAAATGAGTTCTGCTTATGGACTTGAGGAAAGGGTGCCATATATGGATCATAATTTAGTTAAGTTTGCAATTAATCTTCCTTCAAAATATAAACTATATTTATGGAATGAAAAATTCCTATTGAAAAAAACGTTCAATCATTTTTTACCAAAAATTATTACTAAAAGAAGAAAAAGAGGGTATAATGCACCAATGGATTATTGGCTGAAAACTGTGCTTCGTGATAGATTTCACGAATTATTAGAAGAAAAATCTCATACACTTTATAAAAAGAATGTTATCATTAATTTGTTTAATAAATTGAAAAATAGTAAAGAAAATTATAAGAAGAATTTCTTTCTAGCCCAGAAATGCTGGACAGCATATATTTTTGAAGAATGGTTGGATAATTTATTAAATTTTTAAAGTAATTAAGTATTTTATACACCAAACGTTAAAATAATTTAAATTAGAGCATAAAGTCAAATAATGAAGGTATTACGAGTTGTTCCTTTTCCACCAGATTATATTGGTGGCTTACCATTTTATTGCAAAAACATATCTATTAATTTAGCATCAAGGAAAAATGTTGAACATGATATTTTAACGTCAGATTTATTGAAAAATAATAATCAAATCAAATGGCTTAATGATTCAGTTAGGGTTATCTACAAGAAATGTCATCTTTTTCTTGTTGGAAAAAATCCAGTTGTAAATATTATTCCCTTTCTAAAAAAACATTATAAAGAATATGATATTATTCACGCTCACGGATATTATTTCTTCTCTACACTACAATGTGCATTAATGAAAAAATTTTATAATTTCCCATTTATATTACATATACATGGAGGAATTCAAACCTCCTATAAAAATGTTCCAGTTACAAGTAGTCGGTTTGAAAATTATCAATTAATTTTCAAAGAAAAAATATTTGATAAATTTATTGGCAGAATACCCATAAAATCTGCTAATAGGATAATTTCTGTAGCACAAAAAGATCTTGAAATTATCCGTGAAATGTATAAAATTGATGAAAAAAATAGTTTTCACATCCCAAATGGAGTTGATATTGAAAAATTTAAGAGAGTCAATAATCAGGAGAGGAAATATATTACCCTGATTGCGACAAGGCTATCATATATTAAGGGAGTAGATATCTATCTTAACATTATTAAAGAACTTTATAAAAGAAATAAAAAACTGAAATTTTTAATCATCGGTGATGGTTACCTAAAAAATCTTGTCTTAAATGCTAAAACTAAACTACCTATAAAATTCTATTCAAATTATCCTTACGAAAATATACAGAAAATTTACAATAAAAGCAAACTAATATTAATTACATCTCGGTTTGAAGGAGTTCCAAATACAATATATGAGAGTCTTGCTTGTGAAACTCCAGTTATCGCTTCGAATGTTGGAGGAATATCCGGAGTCGTTAATTCAGATGAAAATGGTTATCTTTTTGATATAAATAGGTATAAGGAAGTTATTAATCAAATTTTAGATCTTGCAGAGGATAATGATGAAATACGGAGATTAGGTAAAAATGGAAGAAAGCTAATAGAAAAAGAATTTTCATGGGAAATTGTAACTCAAAAAATTTATGATGTTTACAGGAAATTATTATCAGATTGAAAATATTATGATTAAAATTAAATAGATCTTAAGAGATCACCCCGATAAAAATAATTTGAAAAAGGTTCTCCCTTTCATTCATAATCTGTAAAAAAAATAGAAATTAAATTTTTGAATCTTATTTTTTCGTTATAGAATCTTATAGAATAGATCTAAAATTTTTTAAAAATAAGGAAATAATTTGTATGAATTAAATTTCCATAAAAACTTGAAACTGAAAAGATTTATATTGTTTAATTAATTACATCATCATCATTTTTAAATAATTTTCTACATTTATTTATATTAGAGCTTTGAGAACTAGAAACATTTACCATTATATACTTATAATTTTTTTAATAATTATTATTTCTATAAATAACATTTTCCAAATAATTTTTTATAGTAAATTTATTAATAGAGATACTAAAATATCGTATAGAAGTAATTTCCTGCCAAATGAGTATGAATTAAGTACGTCTCAGTCTCAAATTATTAAAGCATCTAATCCAATTGAGGATGCTCAACTCATACGCGATAATGCTGGCGTTCCTAAAAACGAAACTGTTGGGGTTGAAAAAGGCAAAAAACCGGGTGTTAATGGTTCATTAGATGATTCTGATCGTATAGTAATTTTAACTTATAGTGACGCTGAATCAAAAAGTTCCTCTGGGTCAGGGACGAAGGAGAACCCATTTATTATTAAGGATAAAAGATTAGATAATTCCGAAACCTCACAAGATCCAGCTGGAATATATATTTTGGACCCTGATGCGGATTATTATATACACATTGATAATTGTGAGATTTTTGGGTATAAAAATGAACAAATATATGTTAATATAGGAACAGAAGTCATAATTTCAAATTGTACTATTTATTCGAATGATTATGGCGTACATCAAGAAGGAGGGGATCTAAAAATCTTTGAAGCACACTTTTCTGGATTAGGCAGTGGAGGAATTCTTGCGTCATCTGAAAAAAATAATTCTCTAATTGTGAGAAATTCTCAATTCAATAGCGATTTAGACCAATGGGGCGTAAATAGTAAAGGTATATATAGTAATGGTACTGGAGTGATAAATATTACATATACTAGTGTTTATGATGCTGATTCTCTTGATTTTGTATATATCTTTAAAGATACTAAATTAATCTTTTCTAATTGTTACTTGATAAATGTTTCAAGGGCGTTATATCGAAGTAATATGGCAATCGGATTCATCTCTCAAGGTTCTATCATAAAATATCTTGAGATCTCTAATACAAAATCTACTTCGATAAATTTATTAGGTGAATCAAATTTGGAAATTTCTTATTGTACAATAAGTAATAGTGCTCCTGATGAGAGATTAATTCTAATTTCAATTTCAGATGAGAATTTACCTGAAAATATATCAGTACACCATTGTAAATTCACAGATTCAGTAGGTTATGGTGGACCAGGAGATGAATGTTTAGAAGCTTTCTTTGGAAAAAACATTGAATTTCACCATAATTGGGTTACTGAGTGTACAGAGGATGCATTTGAATTAGCCTATCCTCGAACAGGGTGTTTGATTTATAGTAATGTTGGGGATAATGTAGAAAGGCAGATAGTAGATATTTATCAAGCTTACGGAAATGAGAGTGATATGGTCTCACACGGAGGTTTTGCGGGGGTTTATATTCATCATATTTATGGAAATAGTTTTTCTGATTGTGCAGTCAGAATAACGGATGCAGATGGCATTGTAGTCCATGATATTTATTCTTCTTCCGGAGCTTTATTTTCAGTTATTTTAGAACAGCGGCATGGAATTGCGGGTAAGACTCCTACTGATTGCATTATAATTGACCCTATTATTAATTATTTACCAAATAGCTCAAAATTAGGTATAGATGGGCTTGTAGGGCCAGGTAATGTTTTTATTAATATTTCCTCTGAAATAAATGATATTGACATTATTAATAACACAATTTATTTAAATGGAAAGTCCTTTGAATTATCAACTAAAAATTCTTATATTTCAAATATCACAATATTAAAATTTTTAGAAGAATGGAATACTCGTGAAGAATCAGTTATGGAGTGGGTTGAATTGGGTTATAAGGTAAAAAATTTTAATTACAGTATATATACAGGATTAAATAGCTCAGAATTTCAGTTAGAGAAATTTTGTAATAATTATTGGAGAATAATTCAACAAGTAGAAGTTAATGAGGATGGTTTTATAGAAATCTCTATTCATGAGCCATCTAATTGTAAACTGCGCTTAATATTAATAAACTCCCCTGTGTATTTCTTCAATATTGAATTATTTTCAACAGTCCTTATCTTTTTTTTGATCATTCTTTTTTTCATTAAAATTAAAAGACAAAAATGGATGATAGTAAAATCCTAGATCCCAAATCCTTTTGAAAAAAAATATTTTAAAAAGTTCAATATTTTATGAAAGGGCTCAAATTATTATAAAAACTTTTATAGAGAACTTTATATTCATAAGTATACAGATTAATCGTTTTTAGCTTTACAAATTAAGGTATAACCGTTTTGAGAAAAAATATAAATATTCTACGATCCTCAATAATAACCACCTTAATTTTCGTTTTCATAGTCTTCTATTTTTCTATTATAGGGATAGTTTATACCATTCCGAATAAATATCAAGGACAAAACTCTTTGATCATGTACGTGGGGTTTATAATTGTTATTATTGGTGTATTTTTATTCTTTTTTATTAAAAAACCCATATTAGAAAAAAATTTTCTCAACGTAAAGTTTTTATCAGAAAATTTTATTAAAATTATTTTATTGGCGTTAATGAGTATAAGCTTATATATTAAACCAATAACCTTTTCTAACACTTTAATCTCATGGAAAGAAGTTAAGTTTTTAAATTTACTTAGAGCAATTATTTTTATAATCAGCTTAGGATTCCTACCGGGCTCGTTATTATTTAATCTTATTTTTCCTCATAGCACTATACATAAACGTTTTAAAGTGGAACCTTTTATCATTAAAATTGCTTTTTATCCGATTTTATCATTTATATTTATAGGTACGTGTGTGTTAGTTATTGAGAATATGGGAATTATAAACCAAGAGCTTTTTATGATCTTTCTTTATCTTATCATTTTAATTTTAGCTTTACTAGACTTCCTCATTCAATTATTGCGAAACAAAATGAAATTTAAACAAAATTTATTTTTTAACAAAATCAATTCAATTAAGATTTCAAACAGCACATTAATAATTATAATTCTATCAGTTGGTGTTATTTGCATCTCTTTAGGCATTCATGAGGCAATTCAATACTTAATATCCGGTGATAGTTGGACGGGTATAAGACCAGCTCTTTATATTGGAAAAGTGAATTTTACTCCAATTGATTATGCTAAGCAATATAGATATCCTATTTTCTGGGGATATATCTCATATGGTTTTAGCATTTTATCAGGAATTCCTCTTGTTAATGTTAATGCCCTATTAGCACCATACTGTTATCTTCATATAATAATTACTTATCTCTTTATGAAGTCGATTTTATATAAGTTCAAACCAAAATACATTGTTTTTTCAACTATTTTAGTATCAATTTTCTCGGGGTTTTTCTTCATTTCTCCTTATAAAGATAATCAAGCAATTGTTAGTTCGATATTTTTGAATATTGGTGCTTTAAATTATATTGGGCAGTTGAGTTTTATATATAAAAGTTTTTCTTTATACCTCGGTTATTTTGCGTTAGCATTATTTGTAATTACTTGTAAATCTAATAGAGAGACTCATGAAAATCATAAAAACTCTTTAGAACCTTATTTATTGATCATCGTATCTGCTCTTTTTCTATTAATTTCTTATATGGTTTATATGCTTCCATTGATAATCGGTCTAATCTTCATTTTTATATATATATTAATTTCTAATAAAAAATTACAAAATCTCCGGTTTCTCTATATTTTTTTGATTTTTCTCGTATTATTCTTTTATCTTTTTGATTTAATGAACAAGAATCTAAACAATTTCTTATTTAGTGATAAATTCAGCGACTTTCTAATATGGTTGTCTTTACTAAAAGTTGAGAATGGGGGAGAGAAATTAATATTTGATAATTTACCTTATTTTCTTTTTTTTAGTGTAATTTTTTTATTTACTATAATTTTATGTCTAGAAATTTGTATGAGAAAAATACGATTAGGAAGATATAAATTTTTTAAAAAATTTAACCAAAAGTTAAAGTCAATCTTAAGGAAAAAGAATCAAGGCAAAATAGCAGTAAAAAATTATGTTTTAAAATTATTTTTCATATTCTATTTATCTTTATTCACATTAGCCTTATTTCTTCAATTTTTCAACCTTTTATTCAAACAGTATGTATTTAGATTCATTTACGTAGAGCAAAATTATTGGTTTTATTTCATAACAATATTTTTTGATGAGATTTTTTTAAATTTTGGAGGATTAGGGATAATAGGGATATATTTATCATATTTTAGCTATAAGAAGAACAAAAAATTGTTTTACATTTTAAGTACGTGGCTAATTTTTAACTTAATTTATTCTTCACTTAATTTTCTAAATGGATTTCTACTTGATAAAATTATTTTAATGCCTCCTCAAGAAATTGAGTACGATCAAATGAAGTATATGAGACTGTGGTATTCAAGGAATTGGTATTTTATCGTACCCGTTCTTTGTATTTTTGCCGCTATTGGGATAATTAGAATAATGGAAGTATTCAATGATAAAGTGTTTAAGTTCAGAACTCATCATAATATAAAAATCTTATTTAAATCTTTTTTAATCTCAAGTATTATTACATTTGGATATACTAGTGCGATTACATCAGCGATTTATTGGGGAAGAGATGAAGGTAGTGCAACATTAAGCGATAGTCAGGCACAAATTCTTGGTTGGATTTCCAATAATTTGTCAAACCGAACTACAGTTTTAACTGAGAAAGATTTTCTCATAATTAACGGATTAGAAGATTTAACATATTGTCAATTCTATCATACCAAACAAATAATTTGGGCAAATAGAGATTATAATTTCAATCTTGAGTGGATAAAAAGAATGAACGTGACTTATGCTATTTTATATAATGGTTCTCATCCGGAAGTTCATCCAACAGTAAGTGATTTCCTTGATAATTTTCTTACTCAGGTCTATTTATCAGAAATTATATATCAGTATGGAAATTTGATAATTTATACGAATTCTTCTCTAATTTAAAATTTAATATTATAGATATAAAAGTTAATGATTCTTAAGAATCGTATTATAATTATCACGTTTAAGGAGGTATCCTAGACTACAAAAGGCACAAATAAAAAAGTTCAAAATCAATTTTAAATACCTTTACTAAACCCAAAGAAAAGATAGTGTCTTTATCAAATGAATGATATAAAATTAGTAAAAATGTATATGGATGATGAAATTCGAAAGGAAGTAAATAATATACTAGATTCAGGCTATTACATTAAAGGACCATATTTAAAGGATTTCGAAAACGCATTTAAGAAATATTTAAATGTTAAACATTCCATTGGAGTTAGTTCTGGGACGGCTGGCATATTCTTAGCTTATTTTGAGATGAATTTGAAGCAAGGGGATGAAGTTATTGTCCCATCGCATACTTTTATTGCAACAGTTTCACCTTTAGCATTTTTCAAAGCTAAACCTGTCTTTGTAGATATTAATCCAGACACATATTGTATAGATATTGAAGATTTAAAAAAAAAAATATCATCAAAAACAAAAGTTATTGTACCTGTGCATTTATATGGACACCCCGCAGATATGAAACCATTAATGGAAATCGCTAGAGATAATAATTTAAAAGTAATTGAGGATTGCTGTCAAGCACATGGAGCTGAATACAATGGTATAAAGGTTGGCAATTTTGGAGACATTGGAATTTTCAGTTTCTTTCCATCTAAAAATATGACTGTTGGAGGAGATGGAGGGATGATGGTTTCAAATTACGATAAGTACGGTGAGATCTTAAGGTTACGGCGAGATCATGGCAGATCATCCAAATATAAAAATGATATATTAGGACTAAATTTTCGACTAAATGAAATCCAAGCCGCAATTGGTAGAATTCAACTGAAGCATTTAGAAGAATGGGTAGAAAAAAGGCGAGAAATTGCTAAATTTTATAATCAGTTCTTAAATCAATATTCAAAAATTAAAACACCTATCGCCAGAGATATCGTGAAGCATGCCTACTACGTGTATACGATTCAATTAGATAATCGAGATAAATTTATTGAATATATGAAGAATAAGAATATTGCTACTGGTATTTATTACCCAATCCCGACACATAGACAACCTATAATTGAAAAAATCTATGGAAAACAACCACAATTACCAATAACCGAAGAGATTGTAAAGAAAATAGTATCTTTACCATTATCCCCTCTTTTAACCGATGAAGAATTAAATAAAATCAAATCTGAAATTGAAAATTTTATGAGGTGATAACTATTTTAGGCATTGCAATTATAGGTGCGGGATATTGGGGTAAAAATCATATAAGAAATTACAAAACTTTACTAGTGGAAAAACAAATTACTTACTTAAAAATTTGTGATTCAAATGAAAAAAGGGCAAAAGAAATGAGTATAGATTATAAACTCGACTATACTACAGACATAAATGATATAAAAAATGATACTAAAATTAATGCTGTTGTAATAGTTACCCCCTCTAATACGCATTATGATTTAGCTAAATTATTTTTAGAAAGCGGTAAAGATGTATTTGTTGAAAAGCCGATAAGTCTTAGTTCTAATCATGCCAAAGAACTTGTTGAGTTAGCTGAGAAGAAAAAAAGAATTTTGATGGTAGGGCATCTATTTCGTTATCATCCTGCGGTAAAGGATATAAAAAAAAGAATTGATATCGGAGAATTTGGTAAGATAAATATCGTGATGTCATATAGATTTGCACTTGGGGTTCCAAGAAAAGATATGGGCGTAATTTTTGCTTTAGCTGTTCATGATTTAGATTTAACGTGTTATCTGCTAAACCAGGAATTACCTGAATCAATATTAGTAGACAATGCTAAATTCCATCAAGACAACGTTATAGAAATGACAAATATTAGCTTAACTTTTAAAGATAAAGTTAAAGGTTATATGATGGAAAGTTGGGATGTACCGGTATACAATCGTAAAAGAGAGTTAGTAATAGTTGGATCAGAGAAAAGTGCAATTTTGGATTATTTAATACCAAACGAGTATAATATTTTTGATACAAAGATTAAAAAAAGATATATCGATGGAACTTTTATTTTAGAAAAGGAGGATAATTCAATAAATAAGGTTATTTTAGAGTATAAAGAGCCTTTAAAAGAGGAGATTCTTCACTTTATATACTGTATAAAGAATAGGGTTAGTCCCGAAACCGATGGTATTGTTGGATATAACGCTGTAAAAATGTGTGAAAAAGCTTTTCAATCAGCTAAAGAAAACAAAAGAATTTTTTTTAATTAAAGTGTTCAAACTTATGGAAAATAAAAAGTATAACATCGGAAAGGATGCGATTATTCGAGAACCAACTGTAATTTATCCTGGGAATAACATCGGAGATAATTTTAATACTGGTCATTTTGTTACTATTAGAGAAGATAACAAAATTGGTGTTAATGTAAGTATTGGATCTCACTCAAATATTGAACATCATATAACCATAGAAAATAACGTCAGAATTCATTCTAATTGCTTTATTCCAGAATATTCCACTCTTAAACATGATTGTTGGGTTGGACCAAATGTTGTTTTAACTAATGCAAAATACCCTAAATCTGTTAATGTAAAAAGTGAATTAGTTGGTCCAACTATAGGAGAATTTGCTAAAATTGGTGCTAATTCTACAATTTTACCAGGAGTTAAAATAGGTAAATATGCTTTAATTGGTGCTGGAAGTGTGGTGACAAAGGATGTGGGAGACTTTGCAATAGTTACCGGTAATCCTGCACATGTCATTGGAGATATTCGTGATCTGAATAAATATGAGATAACCTAATAATTTGAAGAAATCAATTAAGTATTTAAACCCAATCTTGATTTTAAGAATTGGAAAACTTGATTTGATACTATTTTTATGTCATAGTTGAGTAATACTTTTTCCTTAGCTATAACTTTCATATCCTCAATCTGATGTTGATTTTCTCTATAAAATTTTAATTTATCAACTAAATCTTCTTCTCTAAATGGATTAAATAGCAATCCTGATATCTCATGTTCTATAATATCTTTAATCCCAGATACATTTGAAGCAATTATAGAGGTATTTGTCAAAATTGCTTCCAATATTGTCATAGGTACTCCTTCACCAAAGGTAGGGTGTATCAAAACATCAATCTCTGCAAAAATCACTTTTTTGTCCTTTTCAAAACCCCAAAATATCACGTTTTTCTCTAAGTTAAACCTTGAGATAAAATTTAATATGTATTTTTTTTCAGGACCATCTCCAAACATAACTAATTTATCATCTGGATAATTTGATAAATGTTTTAAAAAAGATCTAAGTAGAAATCTAATATTTTTACTCTTTATCAATCGACCAACATAACCAAAGTGAATTTCCTTTCTTAAAGTCTTTTTTATATTTATATAATATTTACTAGAAATTCCATTTGGAATTTTACATATATTTCTTTCTGGAAATCCCGATTTTAAGAGATCATTGTAAATTTTCTTATTTATAGCTTGTAGATATATTCTCTTTTGTTTTAGAAGAATTTTAATAAAAAATTTCATCCAACTATAGTAAAACATTTTTATTAATAAAGAATGAGGATTTGACATAAATTCTTCTCTTTGATGGGTTCTAAAATCTCCGGGGGTTGTTATGAGAAGAGGAATTTTATACAATATTCTTAACAAAAAGGGATTGATCACATTATAATAATAAGTGTGGATATTGATAGCATCAATTTTTTCTTTTTTGTGTAATTGAACAATTACCTTAAAGGATTTAAAAAAGAAATAAATTTCATCAATTTTTCGATTCTTAAATTTGTTAATTTTTATAATTTTAATTTTGTTAGTAGAAGGAGTGTATTCTGAATATTTTGTTATTAAAAATATTTTTAAATTACTAATTTTTTCATAAGCAGGTAATAATTCTAATATTTGAGAAGCAACACCGCCTACAGGCAAATTCAATTCTCTATTTTCATGAGTATTAGAAACAATTATACAAATATTTATTCAAATCACCATTTTTATTAGAAATTCCAACAATGATTAACACATTGCTAGAAAATCAAATTAAATCATAAAATTTTTCATTTTTTCATTACAATTTGAATTAAATTGATTTTAAAAAATGAATCCAACGATTCCTTTTAGATATCATGTTCTTTTTAATATGTGTAATACTTTTTTAAAGCATAAGAAATTTTATCTTAAAAATATTCATTCAAGCATTTGAAAGATATAACTCTGTGAGATTATAAATTGATTGATAAACTGGTAAGCATAATAATCCCCACATATAACCGTAGTATTTTATTAAGAGAAACATTAAATTCAGTTTTAAATCAGACATACCAAAACTTTGAAATTTTAATTATTGATGATGGCTCTACTGACAATACTGAAGAAATGATTAAATCTTTTCACGAAAAAAGAATAAAATATATTTTTCAAGCTCATACAGGGTTACCTGCATCAGGGAGGAATGTAGGATTAAGACATGTAAAAGGAGAATATATAGCATTTTTAGATTCAGATGATTTATGGCTTCCCCGGAAATTAGAAATCCAAATTAAATTCCTGAATTTAATGCCTGAAATTTTAATAATAGCCAGTAATGGTGTTTTTTTCCCAACTAAACCTTTTATTAAAGTTATAGATATTAAAAAAAATACTACAATCTCATTTAAACAGTTATTAGAAAATAATATTATTATTAATTCAAGTGTTTTAATGAGAAAGGATCTTATTTCGGAAATTGGATTATTAGATGAAGATCGAAACTTAAAATATGGAGAAGATTATGAATATTGGCTAAGAATTTCGCAATTGAAAGATAGCTCGATCTTAATTCTAAAAGATGTTATGGTGAAATATAGAGATAATGGCGATATATCAAAAAATCTCTATAAAAATCCACAATTTTATGTAAAGAAGCATAGAATTTTATCATATATTTATGAAAAATATAATAGCCACATAGATAAAAATTATATTCGGGATACATTAAGAGAATTATTATATTATTATAAAATTTCTAAAGAAAGAATAGAAATTATTCAAAGAAGAAAAGCATTATATCGAATCCTAACGAGCAAATTCTTAACATTTGATAGAAAACTACTTTTCTTTTTAGAAATTTCAATTGAGAGATTAAATTTGTCAAATTTAATAAAAAAAGTAAAAATACTCGAAAAGGTTACTAAACACATTAAAATAATCGTCCTCAAAATCCTAAAAGTATGATTCAATGAAAATTTTAAGACTATTCGAAAGTTTTAATTAATTTCTTTAAAAATTTGAATCTCCTTCTAAAATATCTAATAACTTTACTATCCTTGTTTAAAAAAGAATCCACAATTTCTAGATCTTTACTTGAGAAGATCTTAAAGATTATATTAAACATAAAATATAATAACAAGAATGTAACTATTGAAAATAGAGGGAAATATTTTAGGAAAGTTAGGTTTAATAATTCAATAAAAATAGAAGTAAGATAATCATAAAGATAGAACTTTATTAAAAGTGTCACTGAAATTGAGATAATTAAAGTTAAATATTGAAGTAAAATTGTTTTCAAAATTATTCTAATCTTTAAAATTTTAAAATTCAATATAATAAAAAAGAAAAATAACAATAAATTAATGATAAAAATAGCAACAACAGCACCAATTATTCCAAAATTGATTACTCCTATAAAAAATAGAGGGATTTGAATCACTAACATAATTAATCTTATTCGTGGTAATAATTTCGTTCGATTTTGGGCATATAATAATGAATCAAATGGAGTAATTAAAACTCGAAAAATTATTGATAAAACCATTATCTTGAGAAAAATGGAATATTCTAGATATAGATCTCCATAAATTATGACTAAATAAAAATCTGCGACAAAAAACAATAACCCTGCAAAAAATAATAATATAAATAATGAATATTTAATGACTAGATTATAAAATGAAACAATAGTATCATCAGTTTTAGATAAATCTAGTCGATTAAAAGTTGTAGTTAAAGGCGTATGCAATGAAGTAGATGCGTTTTTAGCAACATTTGAATAACTTAATGAAATATTATAACCAGTAATGTAGTTTGGTTGATTTAATATTCCTATACCTTGAATTTGAATTTCATTCCATAAAGTATATTCTAAATAATTAAAACTTATAGGTCCTCCATATTTAATTGTCATCTGAATGAACTCTCTATATGTTAAACCTTCTTCATTAGTATCGTCAATTTTTGAATATAATCTAAATATTATTAAACAATTCAAAATGAATGGGATTAGTTCCGTTATAACATTTATCGCTGCTATCAATTCAACTTGAACTTCTCTAATAACAAAAAAGACAAATATTAAAGCAGAGATATTTAAAACTGCCTTTAAAACAAATAAAAGAAAAATAATTTTAAAATTATTAAATCCTTGATTGATGCTATTGAGGATAGGTCTAGAACCAAAAACAAAAACTAGTGGAGATAAAATGCTTAAAATTAAATTAAATTTATCCTTTTGACCAAAATTAATAATTTCAACAATAACTCGAAATATAAAAATACTTAAAATAAAAATGAAAATCAAAACTAACGCTTTAATGATTAATCCTCTCTTAAGAAATGATTTTAATTTTGTATTTTGATTTGAAATGATATATTTTGGAATATAGTATATCATTGAATATTCTAAAGCTGGAGGTAGAAAAAAAGTAAATATTGCCACCGTCATAACATATGAAGTAGATAATATTAATAATCCCCATGTTTCGGGACTTATAAGTCGTGCAATAATCAATGAAGCCAAGATTGAATAAAAAATAGAGCTATATTGATTTAAGAGAGAGTATAATGAATTCTTAGCAAGATTTTTATATTCCCCCTTGATTCTTGTTGAATTTTTGCCTGAATTTTCCATTTATTTTCTTTTTAAAAATAATTTGTTATTTTAATAATTTCCTGAGCTTTTTTTATTTGCAAATTTGCTCATATGATAATAGACAAATTACTGCAAATTTCATAAATATTATCAAAATCTAAGTTTTAGATTTATATATTCAGAAAGAAGTAAATTTTAGTTTTCACTGAAATCTGTAAAGTATCGAATCTCAAATATTATTAAGTTTATGATGTATTATTTCTCATATATCAACTTATCTCTATAGCAAGGATTAGTCAGGAAGGGTTAAAAAAAATTATTTAAACCAAATACCATTAATAAGTATTAAAATTAAGGAAATTTGAAAGATTAAAAGAGATGGAGATTAAGAAATTTAGAAAATTCAATATTCCTAAAAACGCTTTTTCCTTCTTTTATATTTTCTTTTTCATTATTATCTTTTTCTCTTGCATTATTATTCTATATGTAATCCCTCAAGGATATGCACTTCAGATATCCCCAATATTGTTCATTGGCTTTACTTTTGTTATTTTTGGATTTTTTCTGTTTTTTCTCATCGATCTCAAAACTGAAGATAAACATTTTATAAAATTCAGATTCTTCTCAGAAGGTTTTCTAAAAATAATCATTGTAATACTAATGGGGATCTCATTATTTATTCCGCCTATCGTTTATCCTTTTACAGTGATTTCATGGACTGAAATCCAAATTTTAAATTACATTCGTGGAATAGTATTTGTTCTAGGTGGTGCATTCTTACCTGGTTCCTCAATACTAAATATTTTATTCCCCGGAAAAATGTTATCAAAAAAATTTAGACTGGAATCCTTTTTAATTAAGTTAACATTGTCTCCGTTGTTATCCTTCCTAATGATAGGTACAATTGTATTAATCCTTGATTCTTTAGGGATAATATTTAAAGAAATCTATATGATAGTATTATTCCTTTTTATCATTTTGTTAATATTTTTAGAGTTTATTTCCCAAAGATTACGAAATAGCAAAGATACGATATTTAAAAGGAAAATTGGGTTATACCATATCTCAAAAACCACTTTCATAATCATTCTTATTACAATTGGTGTATCAGTAGTTTCATTAGGGATACACGCTTCTACCCATTATCTTATAACAGGAGATAGTTGGACGGCATTAAATCCCACCATCTTTATTGGAGATTCAGTTGAGTCAACTATAACTCAGGGTAAAATCAGTCGCTATCCTATTTTTTGGTGTTATGTGTCATATGGCTTGAGTGTTTTAAACGGACTTCCTTTTATCAATACAAATGCCATGATGGCACCTTTTTGTTATCTATATGTAACTAGTATTTACTTATTATGCAAATCAATTTTATATAATTTGAAATCTCGGTATGCTGTTCTATCTACTCTAATTATCTCAATGTTTTCAGACTTATTTTTGTTCTTTCCATCTTTTAACAACAACTCTATAATAGAATCAACTGTTGGTTCAATAAGTGTTCTTATATTTTCTGGCCAGTTTTTTTTTTATTATAAATCATTTGCTCTGTATCTTGTATTCACATCAATTGCTTTATTTATATTCGTTTTTACTAAAAAACGACGAAAGGATACAAAAAATTTCAACAAGAAATTTGATTTGAAACTACTAATTTTAGCAGCGTTACTCTTAACAGGGTCTTACATGAGCTATATGATCCCCTTAATACCTGCGATGGCATTTATCACAATATTTTTTGTATTTTCTAAGAAAAGAAAAAAGCAGAATCATTATTTATTGTTTTTTCTCTCATTTTTACTACTATTCTTTTTTTTATACGATATTGGAACAAATCTCTTTAACAGTTTTCTTTTCAGTGATAAATTTAGTGATTTTATTGTGTGGATGACTGCTTCAGAAGACTTAAATAATCTAATTCTTAATTTTCTTGCTTATCTTTTCTTTTCTATCATTTTTATAATATATTTTGCATCGTACTTCTTAAACCAGTTAAGAAAAAAGCATATTTATTCGAATTACTTTCAAAAAAATAAAATGCCCCATAATAACTCTTCGAATTACAGAAATAGATTGAAAAATGCATTAACTAATAAAAAAAATCAAAAAAAAATAATCTTAATATTGCTTTCATGTTTCATATTAGTCATTTTCCTAGAGATTTTTAATTTATTTTTTAAGTTCTATATTTTTAAATTTGTATTTATTGAGGCAAATTACTGGTTATATTCCATTTCAATATTTCTAGATATCATTTTTTTATCTTTAGGTCTTTTTGGAATCGGTGGAATGTTGTTTTCAGTACTATGCTTTGAAAAAAATAGAAGAATTTTCGCCATTTTAGTTGTATGGGTTTTATTTTCATTATTCTATGCTTCCTTGGTCCATCTATCACAAATTCTAAGTAGTTATATTTTTAAAACGCCACCCCAAAATATTGAAACCGTGTTCATAAAATATATGGTATTTTGGTTTACTAGAAATTGGTATTATGCTATTATACCGCTTTCAATTTTCTTTGCAATTGGGGTGATTGATTTAAAGAAATTTATAAGAAAAATTAAAATTCGTAATTTCTATTTTCTTATCAAATTGAAACCAAGAACCAAAACCGCAATAAAATTTTCAGCTCTCACTACAATTATTATTTTTTCCTACACAAATATCATAATAGCGAGTATGAATTGGGGAAGAACTGGAGGAGAAGGGACAGTAAGCGATAGAGAAGCTCAAATTATTGGTTATTTACCAACACTTATCCCGGAAAATTCACTTATTTTAACTGAACATAAATATTCTTTATTTCATGGTATAAAAACTATGACTTCTCATAGGTATATCTCAGCCTACTACTTATTCGATCCACACTTAAACTATAAGTCATATATTGAAAATATTGAAAAATATAACGTTGATTATGCGATTTTATTTGATTATGGTCATATTGGATTAGCGCAAGTGATCTTATCATTTATAAATAATTTTTTAACAAAATATTTTTATACTAATATTTTATATCAATTTCAAGGGCTAAAACTCTATGAATATAATCCAATTGAAATCGAACCTTATCATCAAGCTTCACAAGATTTTATAATTTATGCCGAAGGGATGAATCCCGGTTATTTGAGTAATACATGGGAAGACTTTTCTTCATTAGGTTCTAGGATTCAAGTTCTCAATAAAAAAGCTAATCACTCTAAGGTTTTAGAAATGAATTCACTTTCAGGGTATACAGCTATTCGTAAAGGAGAACCTCTAATTTCTAAAGGCTCTGTTGAATTTTGGGTTTATATTACAAATGCATCTCAAAGATTTAGCTACAAAATTTATAAATATCAAAATACAATGTTTGAATTTATGATAGATAATAACGAATGGAAATATGTAAATAAAACAGGTGATATTTGTGTCATTCCCAAATTGAACTCTACGCCCAAAGATAATACCTGGCACCATATAAGAATTGATTTTGAAAGTTCTAATCAGAAATATCAAGCCCTTGAGCAATATAAATGGTGCGTTATCATCGATAATTTTGATATCTCTGAAGAAATTGATTTTATTGATCCTAGTGAAGGTAAATGGGCTTATCATTACTTCCAAACTGGGATTTCAACTAATTTAACAGTATATTTAGATGCAATTGGATTCAGTTGGGATAATTATTATGATTTAGGAAGTAATATGAATAAAAGTGCTTTTTACATATAAAAATAAAAATGAATGAATATCTAATAAAATTAAGAAAGAGATATGAAGATAAATAACGTAATCATTGGAAGTATAATTGTTAGTTTTGTTATCTTTTCAGATGGAACTTTATTTCTTAATAATCAAAGTGATCCGCCAAATTTTGATTTTGGATGTGAAGAAAATGAAGTCCTAACTTATAAGATATTATCTTTTAACAAAGACTTAGCATCTGAATACTTAGGATTCAGTGATATAACATTCTTTTTAGGAGATTTTGCCTATGTTGGAGCATATCGTTTCGTACGAATTGATAAAATAGAAGGTGTAAATGATTTAATATCTTTGAATAACAGTCAACTATGTGATGGTTGGAAACTTAATATATCTTCATGGGAATGGGTTACTAATCATGACTGGGAACTTCGACAAGGAGATCCAGATGAAATCTATTTAAACCTCAAAATTTACAGAAATCCAGAAGATCTTGGTAAAATCTTCTATGATGTTGAGGAAATGTCTTATTCTCAAAAATACATACTAGATTATTTGAATTTTCCATATGTTTTTCCTATTGATATTGAAGATTATTTGAGCAGGATTAATTGGGCAGAAAATTGGACGGTAAGTGGAAAAATAATTTCAATAAGATATAAGGAGATTAATGGAAATTTCGTTAAAAAGGTTCATACCTTTAACAGTGATGGTTTTTTAAAAAGAACAAAAGTTTTGACTGATGATAATAGAGTAATTTATTCTTATGTATTAGAAGAGGAGTACATACCAATACTTACTTTAGTATACTTTTTCCTCATAGCAGGTTTTATTATCGTTGGAATAATTTATGTGTTTATAAAAAAAATATGATTTTCATTTTATAGATTAATTTCTTTGATAAACAATAAAATCGCCATATTCATATTTCTTAATTGGGAAATACTGTTCTATTAAATTTTGAATGCTTAAATAGTCTCTTTCAATATTTCTCTTATACCACGTGTCAGATAAAGTATGGATATAATAATTTATTTTATATTTTTCAATATAGTCCTCTATATAGGGAGTTTTTGAAAAATAATCTTCCATTTGAAAATATCCAATCCAAGAAATGTGAACTATATCCAAATATACGCTCCAATTTGAATTTTTTATATCCGTTGTAAATTCCATAAAAGTTAACTCAGGATTTTTACGATACATTGTCAAATTGCGATATACATTACCATTTATAGTTACACGCCATTCATATTGATTTAGGCCATGGTAATCAAAATCCGAGCATTCATATTCTAAAATTATATAGTACCATTTATTTTTTTCACAGGTTTGAAGTTTCACATATTCACTTCCATTAAAATAGGTAAAATTTCCATTCCATATATGGAGACCATCAATGCTCCTGTCTGTGAGTTCTACCCATAACGTATTAAACGGATTTGTCGAATATATATAATATTGGATAGTTCCACGCTTTTTTGGAATATTAAAATTAAAATTTACTCTAGCATTCCCATTAGTATTATTATCTTCTATTTTCAATACATTCTCTCTTCCCTCAAATTCATCTACCATAGTAATTGCGCAATTATCATCATAATTATAAGGTATTAGCCACCATGAAGTATTTCCATTAAAATATTCATTATATGCTTCTTCGATAGAATACCGTAATTTATATATACCATAATCTAAAGTCCTTACAAGGTGTTGATCAAATTCAGCGCCCATTAAAATATTTGAATCATCAGGAATATTGTTTGTAATCCATCCAATAGATTGTGCTTCTTCATCACTAACATTATACACATGGTTCTGCCAATAGATCCCAACAACAATTAAATTTGTCATTGAGAAAAATATAAATATTGATACAGAAAAATTTTTTAAAGTAGATCCTAAAAATATTTTTCGCTTGAAAAATCTAATTTTTTTAAGGTATTCAGTAAATTTCATTATCCCCATTACAAAAAGCATAGAAATTACCGGGATCGCATAAAACCACGTTCGAGTAAACCAATAAATCATGTTATTGTACTCCGTATTTGAGATTTGTCTAATTGCTTGTTCCAAGGTAGGAATATTTGGGAAATCTGATAAGAAAATTTTAAAAATCGGAAGTGATGCGATTATAAAAACAATTATTAACCAAATATTTAAAATTAAAAATAAATTTCTATTCTTCTTATAGGAAAAATATAATAAACAACTTCCTAAGATTCCTATAAGCCCAATACTAGGGAAAATATAGACGTTTAAGTAATAAAATATAAATTGATTATTAATATTATTCAATGCTTCTTTATTTAAGATAGAACGTATATATATAACAAAAAACATCATAAAAATTATTATAAATAAAATGTATATAAAAAATGCAATTAATGATTCACCTCTGAATCGAATATTGCCTTTTCTTTTTCTCTTTCTAATATATATGAAATAAATTCCTTGAATTATGAAACAAAACAAAATTATAAAAAAAAAGATTGAATAAACTACTTGCCAGTATGAAAAAGTTACTAAAATAGATTGTAAGAGATCTATTTCAAAAAAGAAAAAGATCTTTTTAATAAAAATTTCGCTAAGATAAAAATTCATTAATATATCAAAAAGAATGAAATATATTACAAAAAAGCATAAAAATAAGGTTAGACTTTTCAAAATATTATATTTTTTCTGATTTTTTATAAATAGACAGTAGATAAATAGAATAATTAAACCAAAAAGTAGAGGAAACATATAAGTCATAAAACTTATTATTAAGAATATCGCTCCTAAATTCATTATCTTAAACTGTTCAGATTTCAATAGCCGTTTATCTTTTATTTTAATAACATCTTTAGAAATTATGAAAAATAAAGCTAAACCTAATAATGATAGAAAAATGCCAAAACTTTTATAACGAAAAGTTATGATTCCATCAAAAATTAAGTCAGATATATTACCTTTTTCAAAAACATCAGAAATTGTCGTAAGATTAAGTAATCCTGAAAAGGTTATTGTTAATATTGTTGACAATATTATAACTTTTTCTTTAAATCCATGTAATAATGCTTTTATAAATAAATATATGGTCGTAACAAATAAATACAGAAAAGGTGTTAATAGAACATTAATATTAATAAAAGGTAACCCACTCAAAACACCTAATGCAAATGTAGGATAACCCCAAAATAGGGGATATTTCCATGAAGCCACCCAAGATTCATTTAATGACAATTCAGGAAGGCCAATATAATTTGCATGTGCAATTCCCACCCAACTATCTCCCGGGATTAAATATTTTGTATCTAAATTAATACCAATTGAAAAAATAATAATCCCTATTGAGATTAATAATATAATAAATGTATTTTTTGAAACTGTTAGTTGATGAATTATTCTTATTATTTTTTGATTTCTAATTTTTTGGATAATAATATCAAGAAGAAATATGAATATTAGAAATATTAATAGAAAAAATGTGATTAAATCTTTTGTAAGACCAAATTGATCAAATATAAGTACAATAACTCCCAATGAAATTAATGATAAAAATGGGTATAATGTTAGTTTAATTAGAAAAGATTCAACTCCAAATCTCTTATGAATTCTGCTCTTTGGAAAGAATATATTGAATAAACATGAACCAGGTAAGAAAGCACAACCAATAATAAATATTAATCCTCGGATCAAGTTAGTTATTTGAACTTCATGCCAAGCTATTACCATTGATGAAAATGTTACAGATGGAATTAAAAAAAAGAAAATAATCATCAAAGATAAAACAATTATTTTAAACAAATTTTCTGAAATGAACCAAAATGTAATGACTCGATTTTGAGGATTGATATTAAAGGATATAAATATGCCAATAATCAATAAAGAGAAACCCAAGAATAATAGTAGAGTATTTTTAAAAGGAGTTTCTTCTTGTATAGCACAAGCATTTACTAAAAAAATGATATAAAATATAATAAAGATATAAATACCAGTTGTTACTACAGAACGTTTAAGAATGTTATTTTTATCTCTCAAATAGAAATACCATTGCGCCTTAATTTTTTTTTCCAATCTATTTAATTGTTAAATTTTATGATAATTAAAGTTAAAAATCGCTTATAAGTTTTTTAAACAATTAGTTGTGTGTCAAGATATTTATGAATAAGATAATAATTTAGGTTTTTTCTATAAATTTGATTGTCTAATTCAACAGATATGCTATTTTAATCTATTAAAGAGTCAAATAAAATTTCAGTGAGTTAGAGGTTTAAAATATTTCGATTTTTTTTTCCCTCTCTAAGTTCAAAAATCCAATAAACTTTTTTTTGATATTAACTAAAATCATTTATAGAGATAATCAAACAGCGAAATTTTTTTTTAAATATTGAAAAATTACAAATTTTTAAATTATTTTGCACTAATAGAGCATTTAATAATATGAACATTCTTATAATATCGCATTTTTTTCCTCCACACAAGGGAGGTGTTGAAACAGCAACCTACAACACGGCAAAAACATTAGCTAAGTTTGGGCATAAGGTTTACGTGATAACTAGTAGATATCAAAAAATTTTTCCTAAATTAGTAGAAACTGATGGATTTTGGGTATACAGATTCCATTCATTCAATATCCCTGAAATAAGATTTTTCCCCCAGATCTCAAGTTTTGGTTTCATGCCAATGGCAATGATAAAACTGCCAAAATTAGTGAAAAAATTCAATATTCAAGTAATTCATATCGAAGGTAGGCTCTTTCCCATATCATTATTTTCTGCTCTAATGAATATTCTGGTATTCAAACGACCAATGGTATTGACTGTTCAAGGGAGATTAAATGTCGGGCTTACTGCTATATTTGAAAATATATTTGATAACATATTTACACGAGTTATATACCAAAAACTCAAAAAAATAATATGTGTAAGTAAATCTCTTAAAGAACGTTTCTTAAAAATTAAAATTAAATCAAAAAAACTTAAAATTATCCCAAATGGTGTTGACACCTCTATCTTTACTAATATTGGAGCTACTGAATATCTTGATAAATATCTACCTAATAATAATGATTTTAAAAAAGTACTATTTGTTGGACGGTTGGATGTTCAAAAAGGGGTAGAATACCTCTTAAATTCAATTCCCATGGTTTTAGAAAAATTCAATGGAGTACATTTTTTCATCCTAGGCAATGGAAAGTTAGAAGAAAAGCTTAAACAGCTAACTATGTCATTGAACATCAAGGATAATGTCACATTCTTGAACAGTATTCCACTTAATGAAATGCCAGAAGTATATGCATCAGCAAATATATTTTGTTTACCTTCCATCCATGAAGGTTTTCCTTTAACCATAGCGGAAGCACTCTCAATGGGGTTGATTATTGTAGCATCTTCAACTGAAGGCATACCTGATGCCATAAAAGAAAATGAAAATGGTTTTCTCGTAGAACCAAAAAATGTCGATCAATTAAGTGAAAAATTAGTGAAAGCTCTTAACCTTAAAGATGAAGAGATACAAACAATCTATAAAAAAAATGTTCAATTAGCAAAGAATAACTATTCATGGGAATGTGTTATTAAGGAAATAATCAAAATATACAAGGAATAAATCTTTTAAACACTAATATATAAAACGAAATAAAATGTTTTTTTCATTAATTACAAGTTCGAGTAGATCAGGATGATAAGAAATTTAAAAAGTGCAAGAACTTACTTCCAAATATAGAAATTAAAATAAAATGGGAAAAAAAACCCAACCCTAATAAAAACCTATAATTAAATAACTCGAAAGTTATCATAATCTATTTTTCGATTTTGTTTTACTCTGAACTTATACTAAGAATTTTATATCATTCAGAAACCAAAAAGATTTCAAATGTGATTAAATAATTAGAATATAAATATATGAGTTCGCTTTCTTCAAATGAAAATTGCAATTATAACTGACCATATCCCTTCTCAATGGGCTCATAGCATAAATACTATGAAACACGCTCAAGGATTCTTAAAATTAGGGCATGATGTTGAAATATTAGTCATTCGACGTATATTTGAAGATAAAAATTTCTTAAAAGTGAAAAATATCGTTCAATTCTATGACATTGATAAAAATATAAAAATTAAATATTTTCGAGATTATTCTCTAAATTATTTCAAAGAAATTAGATTTTTAGGACCATATTTAATATTTGTTATGGATATGCTAATTAGAACCTCATCAATTTTAAAATATCTTTTTGATCCAGAAAGAAGAATAATTAACTATTGTAAAAAAGAGGACATAGATCTGATTTATTGTCGAAGAACTCAAAATGTACCATATTACGCAATTATAAATAAAAAATTTTCTATTTTTGAACTACACCAATCAAAAAAAGATACTATATTAGATCTATTAATTAAATTAAAAAATAGTAATTTTATCAAAGGAATTATTACAATAGAGTCTTCTTTGAAAGAAAGTTTTATAAAAAAAGGATTTTTAAGGGATAAGGTTATTGTAATTGAAGATGCTGTTGATTTAGAAAGGTATAATCAAATTACCATAAAAAAATCAATTTTAAGAGAAAAATTAAACTTACCTTTGAATAAAAAAATTATTATGTATACAGGCAATTTAGCAAATGACAGAGGTATTGATATTATTATTAATGCTGCAAAAAATTTAGACAAAGATAAATTCTCTTTCTATTTAATAGGTGGAAGAAATAAAGAAATAAAAAAATGGAAAAAATATATTAGAGAAAATAAAATAGATTGTGATATCACTTTTTTAAAATTTATAAGTAATACACTAATTCCTTATTATCTTAAATCTGCTGATATATTATTAGCTCCTTATTCATTAAAATGCAGAACCATAAAATGGATGTCTCCTCTTAAAATTTTTGAATATATGGCTTCAAAAATTCCTATGATTGCTAGTGATGTTGATCGAATTAAAGAATTATGTGGTAACAATGAATCTTTGTTATTTAATGTGGATAATCCAAGAGATTTAAGTCAAAAGATAAAAATTTTACTTAACAATACAGAACTACAAAATAAATTAATTAATAATGCTTATGAAAAAGCAAAAAATCATTCATATAAAAAGAGATGTGAAAAAATTCTCGAGTTTGTTGGATAACTAATCTTGAAATTTATCTAAAAATAATTTAATAGTTATAAATCTAAATATTAAATAAATCTCATCTGAATTCCATATCCATTTTGAAATTAGTTCTAAAATTTTATCATAATCAAATAAATTATAGAATAAATCATTTTTTTTTGTAAATAATTTATAGATATAATTACTAAAAGGTTTATAATTAGATAACCAATCCCAAATCTGTTTATGGGACTTTCTAAAAACTAAATGAGTTTTAAACTTATTATCAATAAAAGAAAAAAAACGATATATAAATTTTAGAAAGAAATTTTTATATCTAATTGGTAGATTACGTTCTGCTCTAATTTTTAGCAATATGGGGCATTTTTTTCTTAGATACTTATAGAAAAGAAAGCGATTTATTCGGAATTCAAAAGGAATTTTCATTAAAAATTCTGTTAATTCAGGATTTGTAAATATTGAGATTTGTTCATATAAACCAAAAAAATTAAAGGAAGGATTATTTTTAATAAAAATCCTTTGACGGTATTTATAATTAAACTCTTCTTTTTTCTGCCAATATTTTGAATTTGAAGAATTTAGTGAGAATTTTATTATATTAGTTTTGATAGATGAATATATTAAGTCGTTTTTAACAAATTCATGTAGTATATTAATATCTTTTATTTCACAGTAATTTTTAAAAATAATTTTAGAAAATTCATCATCAGTTTTTATATCCATATCAGATTGCCTTAAATGAGATCCAAATTGATTATCTCCATTAAAACCTGTTAATAATTCATCAAATTTTGGTAGATATCTATATATTGCATAATACCAAGTATATTGTACATTCATCATTGGATTATAATTTATACTTTTATCAAAATATTTGTAGAAATTTCTTTTAAATCCTAGTTCATAATGTTCTAATTTTAAAAGATGTGCTATTTTTTTTGAAATATACGTAGCATCAGAATTTCTTTCTCCAAAAATAAATGTTTTAATCTCTGAGTTATGTTTAAGTGCATAAAATGCAATTAAACGAGAATCCATCCCCCCACTCAATCCTAAACCAAATATAGTTTTTGGAGGAAAGAGAGTTTTAATTTTATAAAATGCTTTGTTAAATAATATATCAAGCTTATTAATAGCATAATCAAGGTCTAGATCTTTATCAATTTTAAAACCATAATCATAATATTGTATTTTTTTGATTAAATTCTTGTCTATTTCTATTTTTAAAATAGTTCCTAATGGGAGAAATTTAATTGTTTTAATAAAGGTTTTATCAAATAATGGATATTCAAAATATAAAAATTCATATATGCTATTTATATCAACATCTTTAAATTCATATTTCTTAGCAGATATTATATTACTAAATTTATCTGAAATAATAAAAAGATCACCATCAAAAGCATAAAATAAATCTTTATATCCATATTTATCATTAAATGCATATAACAGACTTTTTTTAATATTATAATAAATACCACAAAAAACCCCTTTTAAGTTAGTAATAAAATCAATTCCATTTTCAATAATTTTAATAAGAATTTGATTTTCATCTATTTGATTTTCTGGATATAAAATTCCACTAAAAATAAGTAAATGTTTATCTTTCTCGATAAAATCTCCTTTTAAATAAATTTTATTTTTTTTTTCTAAACTATCTAAAGGTTTATTTGATAATATAAACGACATTGTTAATATTTGAGCAAGGAACTTTAATTATTTTACTTATTGACTTATAAACTATAATTTCAAATAAATTAATTATTGCTTTAATTAGATATTATTAAGAATTTTTCCCAAATCTCTAAAGGAAATAAAATATATTTATTATTTTAATTAAGTAGTAGATAATTTAAAATAAAATTATAAAATTTCTTTTAATATATCAACTCACTAAAATTTTCATTAAAATAATTACACAGGAAATTTTAAAAAAAATTGCATACCTAAAAATCCAATAAAAATGAAAATAGCAATTCGTTTTAAAAACCATCCATTTTATTCAGCTGGTGGAGCAGAAAGACAAATGAAACTTATTAGTCAAAATTTAAATAGAAAAAATATTGATTTTTACTTTATTACATTAAAAGTAAAGCAAAACCAGAAGAATTTTGAAACTATAAATGGAATAAAAATATATAATATCGCTGATAAGCCAATATCTCCCCCTAAGAATCTTTTTGATAAACTATTAAATTTAATCTATTCTTATGACATAAAATTGTTTTTAAAATTTTTTCATATACTCAAGTTTGATATTTTTCACTTTCGAGAAGCTAGCAAATTAACAGGATTCTGGGCTTTTTTTGCAAAATTTATAAAAAGGAAGAAATTTGTATTCACTGCCGCTAGTATTAGTCATTGTATACGTGGTTTCAAAGATTTAAGTAAATTTCATTATAAACTTTATGAGTTTGGCCTTAAATCAGCTGATATTGTAACAGTCTTATCAAAACAAATGCAAGATGAATTATATAAAAATTATGGTATTAAGTCTGTTGTTATTAGATCTGGCCATCCAATTCCTAAAAAACCATTTAAAAAGGAATATCCTCCAATTATAATGTGGATTTCAAGTCTCAAAGAAGTGAAAAGACCTGAAATTTTTTTAGAAATAGCAAAAAATTTGAGAGATTTAAATGTAGCATTCTTATTAATTGGTCCTGGTAATTATATGAAAAAGGAAATTATCAAATTCAGTATGAAACAAAAAAATTTTAGTTTTATAAATGGTGTTCCAACAGGAAATGACAATTATTATTATGAAAAAGCATCATTAGTTGTTAATACTTCGATTTATGAAGGTTTTCCTAATACATTTATTCAAGCATGGTTATATGAAGTACCTGTCATTAGTTTGAATGTTGATCCTGATAATGTTATCTCTAATAATAAATTAGGATTTCATGCTAAAGGAAATATAGATCAACTTATTAAAAAAATTAAAGAATTGATTAATGAACCAAATAAATTAAAAAAAATGGCTAAAAGAAGCAGAAATTATGCGATCGAAAATCATGATATTATAAAAACTGCTAAAAAATATTATAAAATATATACTTGGCTTTCAAAAAAATAAAAATATTTTTATCAATTAATAATTATGAGAAAATTTATTCAATTCTGTCTTGGAATATTAAAAAAGTTTCGATATTTAATAGACAAAATAATCTCTACAATTGAAAAAAATCGATATAGCAAAAGAAGTATAGAAAATTCTAATATTAGTATAGAGAATTTACAAGTTCTTTTTAATAGTATAAATGATATTAAAATTTTGTTAGAACTTCATAATCTCCTCTATAAAAAAATTACTACTATTGCCACTAAATTAAATAAAGGAATACATCCAAAACATAGAATTATGAACTTTCATCAATTTTTTACCAATAATATTGATGAAAATTCAAAAATCTTAGATATCGGTTGCGGTAGAGGGTTTTTAACAAAAGATATCGCAAAAGAAGCCAAAAAAGTAATTGGTATTGATATTTCAAAAAATAAAATAAATTTTGCTAGAGAATTTTCTAATAGGAATAATATTACATATATTAATGGCGATGCAACTAAATTCAAATTCAAAGAAAAGTTCGATTATATAGTTCTATCAAATGTATTAGAACATATTGAAGAAAGAAATATATTTCTATCTAAAATTAAGAATTTAGGGAAGCATTTTCTAATACGTGTTCCTATGATAAATAGGTCATGGCTTTCAATATACAAGAAAGAAATAGGTTTAGATTATCGACTTGATAAATCACATTATATTGAATATACTTTAGACACATTTAAAGAAGAAATAGAATCTGAAGGATTAAAAATTGTGTCATATAGTATCCAATTTGGTGAAATATGGGCTAAAGTTGAAGCAAAATAATATTTTCTAAAAAAAACTTTAATGTCAAACCCCACTCACTCGACAAAATAGATTAGGTCCTCTCTAGTTG
>JAHLWT010000122.1 GCA_019057775.1 Promethearchaeota archaeon | reverse complement strand
GCCCAGTAGAGCGTATTACTGCTATAACATCGGCACCTTGTCTTGCTGCTGCTTGCGCTTGAACAATATCCTCCAAAATATTTCCTGTAGCAACAATTAAATATATTAGTGGTTCGGTTTTTTCCCCATATCTTTTAATTAATTCTTCTCTACGTTGCTTGTTTCGTTTAATTATATTCAAATTTTTCTGTGTTATAGAAGATAATATTTCTTTTATTTCAGATATGCTGCTTAAAGGAAATTCTGCCATGTTCAATTGTTCTTGAGAGATTTTTTCCGCAATATTTTGAGGAGATAAATTAGTATGTAAAATAGTATTCCCAAGGTATAATGCAATGCCATCATTGATTTTTTCCGTTTTTTGAATGTGGTCTACTACTACATTTGGTAATGGAACTCCAAATTCATCAGTTCCATCGATACCTAATAATCTACAAATGGTTCTTTCAGTTGAAGTAGTGGTGTGATTATCAATAAACTTTTGAGTGTCATTTGCAATAATTCTCGCTATCTTCCTCGCTCTTTCCACTAATGAGAAATCCAAATTTAATTTATTCATGTGAGTTTCATCTCATAAGATAATTGTATTAATTTAAAATTTAAATTATAAGTTATCACAAGGACCAAGATTGAATATAGGAATGTTAATTTTCTCTTGCAATAACCTCATGAACTGGTTATTTTCAAATTCATACCCTAGGGGTGATGTAGGATTAACCGTAATTGTGATTAAATTAATTCGGTCTAACACTTTTAAGCGACCCCCTTTTTTTTTAAATTTATAAAAAACTTGCTTGCTAATATATAATTTAGTAGGATCTGTGGTGATTAGAGTTATATCCTTTACTTCTTTATTGATTATATATTCATCTAAAAGGTTATCGGTTATCGCTCCCTTTATTACCAGATATTTAGCGTCTTTTGTTAATTGGTCAAAAATTACTTTAGATGATCCTAAAGCCGTAGATTCTTCTAATTTATTAGAAGAATAATCATCATTTATAATTCCTACTTGAGCAGTGAGTAAGATATCTTTGCTGATTTTCCTGATTTTATCATCCTTAACTATCTCTAAGTTAAATAAATCATAAATATGGGAAGTTAGATCAACAACCTTCTCCATGTTTCTGGATACAGATGCTCCCGTGGATAATATTGTAGCATCAGAAATAAGGGGAGTTGCAAATGATCTCCTATCAAAGGCACCATCGATTAGTATCAAATCACACCCTAAATTTTTTAATTCTAAACATATTTCTTGTAAATGTCTGTTTATTGATGGGCCTGCTAATTCAATAAAACCTTCACTCAATGCTTTTAATATTAAGATTTCTCCTAATGGAGTGTTATATTCGGTGTTCTTTAATATTTCCATTTTGACTTCACTAGCTTCATAACTCTGTCTAGCCGTTGCTACTATTGTACCGATTTTTATAAATATTCGTGGTTTCGGTAACTGTGTAATCACATCATACTTTTCTCCATCTCTCCCTATAGATGTTAATCCGAGTTTATGGCCTTCTAAGTTCTTTATTATGTAATTTAGCGTAGTAGTTTTACTGACATTTTTAGCGAGACCAATGATTGAAATTACCTTATAATCACCAAGCTTAGTAAGAAAATCTTTTTTCATATCCATGTTTTTGTTTTGAGATTAAGCTTGATTTAAAAGGGAAGCAATATAATCCCATTTCTTATTAATTTTTTCGGACGTGCGTAATCGGTTAAATATTTTATATTCAAAAGCACCAATTAGGTTGTACATATGTTTTACTTCCTTAAACACTTGTTGTTCTTCAAATTTTATGGTGTAATTCTCAATTTTATTGAAAGTCCATAAGTTTTCATTGATCCCTATTTCAGATTTATTAAGTTTTATTAAGGTTTGTAAATCTTGAGTGACCATACCGACCCAAAATTTCGCCATTTCCATAGAATAATAGAGTCCAGAAGAACCAAATGGGTTTACAAATCCGGCGCTATCTCCTAGTATCACTACACCAGGATTAGGGACGAACTTTTCAGCTATTTTGGCATTAGGTAAATAGGTAATTTCTTCATAATCGATATTACAATTCTTAAAAAACACGCTAAATCCCGGATAATTTTCTTTTATTTCATTCCAAACTCTTATGATCTCTTCATTATCGGGTATCTTCACTGTTTTCATATTGGGAACTTGAGCCATTCTTACCATTAACCCTACTTCGGCTCTTCTATTTTCTAGAGGAAAGAAGTATGCCACGCAAGGGGGAAACTCGCGTGAGTAACCTAGATCTCCATTTCCTATCAAAAAGAATTCTAAGTCAGGATTTTCTTTAATATTAAAATTTGCGTTACTAATAAGACATTTTACTATCGGGCAATTCATTTTTGTATAATCTATTCCGTATTTTTTTCCAATGACTCCTTCAAACCCGCTACAATCTAATACTGCGTTACCATAAACTTCTTGAATTCGACCTTCTATATTTTTATATTTCACACCGATCGTCATTCCATGCTTTTCGATCGGTTCAATAACAGTGGAGTTAAATGACATTTTTATACTTAATTCACTAGCAACTTCAGTGAATCGATCGATAAATTCCCTCCATTCAAAGAAATAATGATCATATCCTTTGTGTGTAGTAGTAATCTGCAAATCATTTGGTGAATGCCATACTCTCCCACCGTTCGATTTAAATCCTATGGAAGGTAGATATCCATCTCCTAATATTTCATCAACGATAGGCATGTTAGCCATCCCTTCACCGCGTGGTTTTGGCCCTGCGAGTCCTCCTCTTTCTAATATTATTGATGTGAAACCAAGTCTTGCTGCTGTAATTCCCGCTGTTAATCCAGCAGGTCCGGCACCAACTATAACAAAGTTATAAAAACTAGAATTTTCAATATCCATGTTTTAAAATTAAGGATTTAATTAATTAATTTTTTTCTCTATTACAAAAAAGTTGAAGTACTCAGTAGTTTAATTAAATTTTGTTTCTACTCACCATTTTAATAAAGGAGTTGTCTTCTTCCTCCTCCTAGAACGAAGTAGAGATTTACTCTACTGTCCAATATCGAGAGGTATAAAATTATTTATAGTTTTCAATTAAGTATAATTAAAATTAGCAAAATAAAATAGTTGGTACCTTAGAAACAAGATTAAGATTTTGAGTAATGGTTGAAAATTAAATATGTAATATTGATTTTAAATTTAAAATTTGAATACTAAACTTTCTATATTATTACAGGATCAACTTTATTATCCTTGATTTTCTTCTTTTACAAGAGAAAATGTAAAAACAGAAAAAAAAATGGATAAATATAAAGATTATTATAACATTCTTGAGATTGAAAGAGATGCTTCTGAGGAAGAAATCAAGTTGGCGTACCGGAGGTTAGCAAAAAAATATCATCCAGATCTTAACAAAATAGATCCTAAAGCTAAGGAAAAGTTTATTGAATTGCATGAAGCTTACGAGACGTTAATAGATCCAATCAAACGAAAAGTTTACAATCAGGCGGGTTATAACCCTAAGAATATTGATATTAGTGATATCTTCTGGAAATATGATTCCATTACGATAAGAGAGATATTAAGACAAATCTATTATAGAAATCCATATACTAAACCTCCTCCTGAAGGCATGTATGTCTAAAATTCTAAAACCTAATCTAAAAAAGATATTAACTCTTCTCTTGATATTTCTTGTCTATGCTTTTGATCATTCCATAATTTACGGTATAGGTAAAAATATTCGTATAAATCTAATTCATTTGCCGAATAGACTAATTCACCGTTTTCAATTACGTGAATTTTAATAAACAAAGGTAATTCTTGAAAAACACGTACATCATATTTTTTTGAAGTAACATTAACTTTTTGTAATATGAAAGAAATTAATTGATGAATATCTTCGTTAGGGGCTATTATACAAATATCAATATCACTTCTATTAGTCTCTTTATCCATTAGATAAGAGCCATATAATAAAATTCCTAAAATCTCTTTTTTTTGAATTATAATTGAGAAATCAGTATAAATTTGTTCTAACAATTCTTTTTTAACCATTCTTTAACTTCCTCCATAAATTCTTTAAGAAATTTTAAAAGATCAATTAAACAATTGAAAGCTATTTCATTATCCAAGCCATTATAATCATGGACAATTCTATTTCTTAGACCAGTTGCTTCTCTAAGACTTGCTGCTAAATCAGGACTAATAATTTTTTTATTAGTTATTGTTTCTAGATTGAGATAATCATCTTTTGGGATTAATTTCAAATCTTTTACTATCATTGCGACAAGATCAGTAATAATCTCAATTGAAAGTTGAAATGCATGGTAAATTCCATATTGTTTTTGTAATTCAATACTTCCAGAAAACTTTTTTGAATCAATACCTTCTGTCCATTCATATAAATTTACTATAGTCTGATTTAAATATTCCAATTTATCATTATATCGCTTGATTCTTTCTTCTTCCATCTCATTAATATTAATCCTTTCCACATATTTGAATCTATGCAAATAATTAGAGATTTTATCAAAGAATCTTAGATTTGAATTATATCATTATATTCAAAGGGAAACTCTTGGATATTATCACTAAAGTTGATATAAATAAAACCATCTATTAAGAAAAGGTACTTATTAAACCATTTGAATGCCAAGTAATTTTTCTCTGCCTAAAAGAAGAATATTAAATTTATCTATGAAATTTTTTCCGAGTAAGGCATGAAAAGTGAAATCTCCGGTAATTTCAGTACTTATAAATTCTAGTTCAATTGAATTGCCTTCATATCGAAACAGACCTTTATAGACTGGAACTTTAATAATTCCATTAGCAGTATAAACCTCTTTTTTTTCGATAGTTTCAATGCTGTATTCTTCTATTATCTTTTTATCTACCGCTGAAGATTGTTGCTCCTGTATCAATTAATCCCATAAAAGTCTTTTCTACCTCATTGAAGGGCATTGAAAAAGGAATTAATGGATAATAGTTATTTTTATAATTATATTGGTGGTACCATTTTGAATCATCTAAGGAAAATAGTGAAAACACAAAATCTATTGTTTCTGATTCATGACCTTTATGTAAGATTCCTGAAGCAGAATCTGGAAACTTTTCAGCTAAAATACTTGCCACTTCTTGAGCACTATCACCTATCGCAACGATTGAATTTCGGGATATACCTAAATATTTTCCATCTGGTATGTAATCAGGAATATCTATTTCTTTTTTATCGAGAGGGGGATTCTTTTCTAAAAAGTTATCAATTTTATTTTGAAGATCCATTTTAATTTTCACTTTAAATTTTATTTAATGTTTTAGGTGATTACTTATGAAATTATTTAATATTAATGATATGAAAGACTGAGGATATTCTAAATTTACCTAGTAATTTAGAGTTTTTCTGAACTCATTTCCTTCTTAATTTTCGTTGTAGATCTTCTGGTTCAATAGTAACTTTTTGGCCGCTCAATAACGCACTCACACCAATCTGTTTTTCACAATCTTCACACTGACATTTAGGTATGTAATCATCAGGTTCTTCATAGGTAGTGATGACACCTTCGAAATTTCTTAGTACAACTCTTGTATTTCCCTGAGATATAGTATAATCAGGCATGACAGGGATTTTCCCACCACCTCCGGGAGCATCTACCACGAAAGTTGGAACACATAATCCGGAGGTATGTCCACGTAAGCCTTCAATTATTTCAATACCCTGTGCAACACTTGTACGGAAATGCCCAAGACCAATGGAAAGATCACATTGGTAGATGTAATAAGGCCTTACTCGGATTTTAACTAATCCATGCACTAATTTCTTCATTATATGGATACAATCATTTACTCCTTTCAAAAGAACTGACTGGTTTCCAAGAGGAATCCCTGCATCAGCTAACATATTACAAGCATTTGTAGAATCTTCAGTAATCTCATTAGCATGATTAAAATGAGTGTTGAACCATATAGGTTGATACTTTTTTAACATTTCACATAATTCCGGTGTAATACGTTGAGGAACAGTCACAGGCGTTCTTGAACCAATTCGTACTATCTCTACGTGAGGTATTGCTTTGAGTCTTTTAAGAATATCTTCTAACTTTTTATCTGAAATTAATAACGCGTCTCCTCCAGATAATAATACATCTCTAATTGCTGGAGTTCTTTCAATATATTCTATAGCAGCATCAATATGTGATTGTGGGGGAGCTTTATCATGATGGCCAGCAAACCTCCTTCTAGTGCAGTGCCTACAATACATTGAACAATTTTCGGTAACTAAAAATAATATTCTATCTGGATAGCGATGAGTTAATCCTGGAACAGGGGAATCTACATCTTCATGTAGAGGATCTTCGAGATCACTGCTATAACGCTGTAGTTCATGAATCGTTGGAATTGATTGTTTTCTAATTGGATCATGAGGATCATCAGGATCGATTAATGACAAGTAATAGGGTGTAATTGCCATCCGGTATTCTTGTAGGAGACGAGGATCATCTTCTTCTTCTGTTAATGTGATATGTTTTTTGAGTTCTTCTAAAGTTGTAATCCTGTTTTTAACTTGCCAATGCCAATCATTCCAATCTTCATCGCTTATATGACCAAATAATTCCCTACGTCTATTGACTTTCATATTTAATTTCACAGTTTTTAATTTCTTTTTGAATTAACCAATTAAATAAAATTCTTTTTCTTCAAATATTTTTGCTATCCAAGAAAATATCGGGGCAATAGTATGAATTTCTTGATTATAATTTATATCAATTTATATAAGTTTATTTTCATCTTAATATGAGAAGCTTAATGTTATAAATTACATAATGCTTCAATTTAAGTCTTTTAAAAATTTTGATATAATTTATTTTAATAATAGGAAAATATACATACAGATAATTTATGAAAAATTATATTCTATTAATTGATTGTCTAGATGAAAAGGGTCTTATTTACAGAATTACAAAAATTCTTTATCAATTTGGATTGAATATAATCAGTAATAATGAATTTGTAGAACAAAAGACTAATCATTTTTTTATGCGTTCAGAATTTACCGGAAATATCAGTGATGGAACAATTCTTACAGAAATGAGAAAGATATTGCCAAAAGGAACAAACTTAAATTTGATAAAAAGTCGTAAAAAGAAAATAATAGTCTTTGTTACAAAGGAACATCATTGTCTTGGGGATATGTTAATTAAAAATGAATATCAAGAAATGAATGCGGAAATAGCAGCTGTAATTAGTAATCATCCAGATTTAAAATATTTGGTTGCTAAGTTTAAAGTTCCGTTTTATTATTTAAGTCACCATAATCGAACTCGTGAAAGTCATGAAAATGAAATTTTAGATATTCTTAAATCTTATAATATAGATTATATAGTTTTAGCAAAATATATGAGAATTTTAACACCTAAGTTTGTATCTATATATGAAAATAAAATTATTAATATTCATCATTCTTTTTTACCTGCATTTGTAGGATTGAATCCTTATGAACAAGCATTTAATCGTGGTGTTAAGATTATTGGGGCAACCGCACATTTTGTTACAGAAAAGTTAGATGATGGTGCTATAATTGTGCAAGAAACTGTTAATATTGATCATAAATACTCAGTAAAAGATATGCGACAAGCAGGGAGAGAAGTTGAGATAGTAGCTCTTTCGAAAGCATTAAGACTTGTATTTGAAGATCGAGCGTTCATTAGTAATAACAAAACAATAATATTTGAATAAACCGAACAAAAGAATATTTTGCTGAAATAATGGAAGCTCAAACATGGATACAAATCATTTATTTTGTATATTTTTCTTCAAAAATTTTTCTAAGGCTTTCTGATTCTCTTAATACATCCAATGCAATTTGAGCATGTCCATCAGTATAACCATTCCCGATTATCATAGTTACATCCTTCCCAACACCTTCAGCCCCTAAAGCAGCATTAGTGAAACTGGTTGCCATTGAAAAGAAATACACAATCCCACCATCCTTAACAGGAAGTATGCATGACATTTCAGTGTTTGGAATACTTAAGCAATTAATGGAAATATCGACTTCATCTCCATCATTGGCTTCTAAAGTTTTATTTAGAACATCTATAGGATCTAAGATATTTGCTGCAATAACTCTATGACAAAAACCTGTTGATCTTAGGAAATCAGCTCGTTGTTCATTTCTTGCCTGTCCAATTACTATACCTCTTTCTCCAACCATCCTTTTTGCCATATATGAACACATGAGCCCAGATTTTCCAGTGGCTCCCAGAATCAGAACAGTATTACCTTCTTTCACCAGGTTTTTCACCTGGGCAGGAGCTCCAGCAACATCCAGTGCTGCAAGTGCTAAAGTATCCTCCATATCTTTAGGTAATTTAGCATAAATTCCACTTTCAAAAAGAATAGCTTTTCCTTCAATCTCTACTCTATCTATTTCTGGGTTAATATCTAAGATCTTATCAATTTTTAATGGTGTTAGTGAAAGAGAAACCAAGGTAGCTATTTTATCACCAATCTTCAAATCGATTTTATCCTTTAGATCAGCTCCAATTTTCTCAACATTTCCAATTAACATTCCACCAGAGCCAGTTACCGGATTTTGCATTTTTCCCTTTTCTTCTACTATTGCCAATATTTTCTCTTTTATCTTTTCTAGATCGCCCTTAGATTCTTCTTTTAATTGCGTAAAACTCGCCGAATCAATATTTAAATAATCCACATCGATTAAAATCTCATTATCGAATATTTCAGTATCGTTAGAAATTTTAGTCGCAGGTTGAGGTAACGCGCCTCCAGGTGAAATAACTCTATGTGTTCCATATTTAGATCCTTTTTTCATAATTTCACCCCAATATAAAGCCCTCTTTCTTTCATTAATCCATCTTCTAAAAATTCAGCTTCAAATCCAGCTTTATTCATAATTTCTAAGGATTTATCAATCTCAAAAAGGCCTACTTCATGTTTTTCTTCAAAATATTTCACGTCTTTGTTTCTTTCAGCAATTAAATAATGCATATCTAATACGGAAATGTCATTCTCAATCTTATTTGAGTTTAATCTAGCAATTTTGATATCTTCTCCATCGTAAATTGTCATTCCAGGGTGACCCTCCCAAAAGGTAGATTTCGTGAACCATGGTTCTATTATCACTACACCCCCTTTTTTTAAATGGTTTGCAAAGTTATATATTGTTTTTTCTAAATTAGGATATGTTTTGACATAGCCAATTGCACTGAATAAGCATATTATTATGTCAAATTTGTTTTTTAGATCTAAATTAACCATATCTGCTTGTTTGAAGATCACACCTTTAACGTTTTCTTTAGCTACAGCTATCATTTCATCATTAAGATCAATACCAGTACATGAATAAATATCTTTAAAACATTCTATATGCTTTCCAGTTCCACAACCAACATCAAGCAACTCATTTCCATTTGATTTTTTATGTTTACTGATTAATTCCTTAATCTTATGAACTTCTTTCTCATAATCTTTCCAATGGTAAATTAGGTCATAATATTTAGCTAATTCATTATACATGCTTATATTTCCTTCTTCTTTTTTAATTAAATTACAATAATCCTAAGATTTTTCGAGCTTCATTAGGAGAAGCAATTTCTCTCCCTAATTCTTTCGATATTCTTACAACTCTTTCAACCAATTCCCCATTAGATTTCGCGAGCACACCTTTAGATAAATAGATATTATCTTCAAAACCAACTCTTGCATGACCTCCCATTTTTATTGATTGAGAAACCATTGGAAATTCATATCTGCCAATAGCACATACGGTATAGGTTGAATTAATGGGGATGCTTTCAGCAAGAAAAGTTAAATCACGTGGTGTTGCACTCATACCACCATTAACTCCTAATACAAAATTAAAATGCATTGGTTCTTTGATATAACCTTTATCACGTAATCTAAGTGCTGTGTCAACCATTCCTTTATCAAAACACTCTAATTCATATTTTATATTCCGTTTATTCATTTCCTCAGCAAAATAAGTTATAGTATTTTCAGTATTAACAAAAATTTCATCTCCACCAAAATTCATAGTTCCACAATCTAACGTCGCCATTTCAGGGGGAGGTTCTAAGTATATGGGTTGGAGTCTTTCTTCATTGCTCATACCTATCGCACCTCCCGTTGAAGGTTGAACGATAACATCGGGACATCTGTTTTTTATTTCATTGACACACGCTTGGAACCGTTTTATATCTTGAGTGGGGGTGCCATCATCTTCTCTTACATGCAGATGTATAATACTCGCACCTGCTAAGAATGCTTTTTCTGCTTCGATACCTATTTCTCTAACAGTATAAGGTACATTCGGGTTATGTTCTTTTGTTACTTCAGCTCCGCATATGGCGGCAGTTATTATCAATTTCTCCATTAAAAATCCCAAGTGAGTATTACATTAGCTTTTTGCATTCTTTTAAAGATTTGGCGATCATATTTGCTGCGTTCTCCAAATCTTCATTTGTATGCCTATAACAAATATATCCGTGATGATATGGTTGTAAGAACACTTTCCGTCGAATTAATTGTCTATAAAACTCTTCTCTCAATTTTCGATATAAATAATTTGGATCGGGGTCAAATGTTATGTAAGGCATCCATGGGCTTCCCGAAAAGGTACACGGAACGCCACTTTCATCTATGATTTCGGTAACACTTTTAGCAAACTTTTCACCTTTTTCACGAATGACACCTAAAACATTGTCCCGCTCCATAATTTCTATAGTTTTAAGTGCTGCTACTTGTGGTACACTATTTGGAAAGAAGGTTGAACTTAGAAACACTTCTTCGATTAATGTATTCATTATTTCTTCTTTACCTGCAAGGAAACTGATAG
>JAHLWT010000121.1 GCA_019057775.1 Promethearchaeota archaeon | reverse complement strand
CCTCACATGCAAGTATCCTTGAATATCTCTATCAATATACTATAGCTGAAGATACACAACAAAAATTAGACCAGATTAGTTATACGGTATGGCTAACAATTGCATCCACGCTAATAACTATTGGGCTTGCTGCCGGTACAAGTAAACTAATTAGCGCTGCGTTACCCGTATCAACAGGCACAGTATTGCCTTCGAGCTCCAAAGTAGTCAATTTCTTAAATAAAATCGTCAGTTCCAAATCGTATCAAATTACAAAAGTCGGTCTTGCAGTATTCTCTGAATCGATGGAAGAAGTCTACGTTGACCCGTGGATAGAAGCCTTTGTGACTAAAGCTGTCCGAGATGCGGGAGGAGATGGTTTCGAGCAAATCTTATGGTCAAGCATGGCAGAGAGTGGTAGAGAATCATTAGTAAGCGGTGTCACCAGTATTCTCGGCTCTTACTCCACAAGCTCCCAGATTCGTGCACAGCTACAGACTGAACAAGCCCTTGCTGGGACATCGCAAGACTCGAGAACTACTTTTAACGACGAGGAAAGAAAATTGTTTGCTGAACGGCAGCAACAAGAAGATCAACTCAGGTCCGAAAGAATCGAACTCATTACAACCTCAATTTCCTCAATTTTAATGTTTGCCGGTGCTCTTTCAGGAGGTATTTTCGGTTCTAGTGGCGCCTCACTTGGTAATCTTTTAATTTTGTCCAGTGTCGGAGTTGATCTTTCCAAGGATGTCTTTGAATTAGCTCTGAAGACCAAACAAGAAAATGTTGGTACTCTTGATATCCACTCCAGAGTTTCTGATGCGTGGAAATCTCGAATTGTAAGAGAAGTTCAAGAAGATGATAAGACGGGTATACTTACTGCGGAAGATAAAAACAATGCCATGACAGAATTTTATGAACATGCTTCTCCACTTATGATGCAGTTAGTATTCCCTGAATTAGGGTTGATGCAATTACATCCCGATCTAGGTCAAAACAATGAGATTCAAAAGAGGCAAGAAGATTTGTCTGATGAGGAGATAGATTTCCTAATAGAACTTTCTTCAGAATCACTCCCTTTTGGAGTGGATATTAATAATTTCATTTCTTATTTCGAGTCTTTCCTAAGTCATCCTTACAATCGATTTTATAAAAATTTTCAAGACTTAGATTACAGTACAAGTGAATCTTTCCTTACTCAGCAGGAATTACATAATAAATTTGCCCGTAATGAGCATTATGGGATTATTTATAAAATTACTCTTGTTCAAGATCGTGATGGAAATCCTATCATAAGCGGTCCTTCTAAAATTGGAAGTACTATAAGAAGTGGTGAAATCCGCTATGATGAAGATATAAAAGATGCAAAGGCTGGAAGGTCAGGTAATTTCTTTGATGCACTTAGAAATAACGTCTTAGACAGTACTCATACCACAGTAGTGAACAAAGATGCATTTAAAGTAGAAATTGTGGATATAGTAGAATTCCTTCCTGGAATGATCAATTCTAAGTTATCTGCCTCTTTAGATCTATTAATAAGTAAAGAAGAATTCTGGACAATTTTTTATAATGCAGATCCTTCATCATCAGAAGGTTATGATCTTAAGAAAAATTATGAATACAACCAAATTGTTGGGCAAATAGGTAGAGCTAGTAGAGGAGTTAAGAAGGTTAATATCCCAAAGGAAAATCTTCTACAATTAATTACACTCGGCTACGAGGTTAAAGCGCTTGCAAAACATTTTAAGACTACTACAGCCACTATTAATAACCGCATCAAAGAGTACTGGAAGATAGAAGGCTTCACGAAAACAGAAGATGTTAGGGAACATTATATTGGACCATTGCTAATTAGCTTGATTAAGTTAGGATTTACGGTAGATTATATTGCGAAGACATACTTCAAAAAAGATTTTTCTACGCGCTATACACGCTCGGCGATTAGCTATTGGATTAAAAAATACACTGGATTTGTTTATCATGACCTCAGAAGACACATATACTCAATTCCGACAATTATTTCTGGGATAAAAGAGGGCAAAAGTGAGACACAGATCGCTCAAGACCTTGGACTTACGACTGAAGCAGTTCAAGATCTGCTTAGAGTCGAATGGGGGCAAGAATTTTCAGAGACAGGTGACAAATATTTATTTTACAAAATAAGAGATAAATATCTAAAACCTTTGATTCAACGATTTCTAACAGAAGGTTTGTCCATTCGAGAAATTGGTAGAAGACTAGATCGTTCGGCTCATTTTGTTACCGATTTTATAAGAGATAATTTTGGTATGACCAATACCGAAGCAAAGTTATACTTTCAATCCCATTACCTTTCCCATCATTGGTGATTTTTTTTTTAAGAATTATATACCCCGTTAAAGTTTAAAACCACAGAAATCTTATTTATTTTGATGAAAGGTTTACAAATTAATCGATATCTGTCTTTAAAATTTGAAAAAGGGAATACAGTTATTTATGTAGCAAATAGAAGATTTAAGCAGTGCAAGTTTCTATTTCTAAACATATCCGTCGATAATATAGAGTTATTAGAAGAAATTGAGTCAATTGATGAGATAGCTGAAAAGTTAGACAATTCCTATGAGTATGAAGAAAATAATAGAAATATTTCTTTGGATCCAAAGACAGAATTTTGGGGTCACTGCTCAAATTTACAAGTATGGTATGAACATGGTTACAACACAAATCTGCTTCATAGGAATCTAGCATTTCCTCTTCTGCATGAGCTTGCTAAAGCAGGTGATCCTGAAGCTAGGAAATCATTCACAGAGGAAATTGCTAGTAGAATTGAAAGTGGCAGTCCAACAGTAATAAATTACCTCGTAATAGAGGAGTATTTAAATTACTTACCAAAGTGTTATCTGGAAAGCCTTTCCTTTAATGATGGATTTTTAGAGAAATTGACGTCAAATATTGTTAATAAACCTCACTTTAAAAGAAAGTTGTTGGAGTTTATCAGCTTTCTACGAAGTGATGATTCTGACAAGAGGAGGGGTTATAAATTCAATTTAGAAGATGTTTTTAGAGTTTATGAAGAAATTTATAACAGTCATGATACTGATGAACTTGAAATTAACTTTTTAGATGGAATAGAAGTTCTTTTATGGAAGATTTTAAAAAAGAAATTTGATGAATTATTCTATGATCTTGAGCCAAAAACTGTCGTCAATTTATTCAAGATTTACGATAATGATGACTTTTATTTCATAAACGATAATATTGTGTTGAATAGGCATATAATTATTCCAATCATAGATCGTTGCTTTGAGAGTAGAAAATTAGAAAATTTATTTGAATCTGAATTTGAAATAAGATTAGGAGATAAAAAGATTTATTCGATTGTCAATCTAGTAAATAATTATGTAAGATTTTCTAATACAGAAAGAATAAATCCACACATTGAGAACCTAATAGTAAAATTATTAGGAGAACCTAGCTTATCTGAAGCTTCAAACTTTATAAGGTTAAAAGTTCTAAGATATTTGAATATCAAGGTCCTTGAAAAAATATTTAGCTATAATAGGTTAGGATTATTAAATAAAATTCAAATGGTAATCGATCATGAAATTGATTACGAAACTTTTAATTGGTCGTTTAATGAGCTTAAAGAGTATAATTACCATGAACTCAGAAGTTGGTTATCAGAGTTGTTAAGAAGGTAATAATAAAAGTTATAGATTTAGAACAGACTATTGATTCTTTTATTGAAAATATTGAAGTAAAAACATGATACTATAAGATTCTAATCTATAAAAATAATATTTATATTTAATCTTGCTTGTATTATTCACAATAGAAGTGCTATACTACTTAATAGTTTTACTTCTATTTCATTACGTTTGTAATTGATTTTCACTTCAATATTGTCACGATTATAGAAAATGGGAATAATTCTAAAATTATATGGGGACTTAAGAGACAAAGGATCACCTTTGGATAATAATCTTGGGATTCCTTGTACATTAAACCTAAAATTGAATAATATGGGGACTGTCTTTGACATCCTTAAGAAATATAAAATTGAACTGAATGAGATCAGCCATATTTTCGTTAATGGGAAATACTCTAGTCCAAGTATAGAAGTTAAAGAAGGTGATCGCATTGGATTATTTCCAAAAAGAATGAGTTTAATTTTTTTAGAAATGACGATAACTGAATAGATGAGTAATTCTTCATAAATTATTAAGTGAGTTGAAGAAATCTTTTCTTTAATGAAGAAAAATCGTGAATACAATCCTGTAATTCACCACTTTTGTATTTGTATGTACAGATTAACTTTTCCATTTTTATGTTTTCAGCAATAAAAATAGTTTTAATTAAGCTTAGAAACCCCTATCTCTTTTTTCCCTTGACAAACATGAAATCAGATACAATTAAATAGGTGTTTCGTTATGTGAATGCTTAAGACGTAGAGATTATGATTTAAATAAGATTTTAAAAATGGAAGATTGTTTCGATAGAATTTTAGCAGTTTATGATAATGGTAAAAGTAGTCAGTATAAAGCACTAATAAAATTAATGAACAATTTCAAAAATGATTCTAACGTATTTAAAGTTAGAAATTGTTTAATTTTCTTAATTAATTTATGTTTTGATGTGGAATATTCTGATTACATGGACAATCTTGGTAAATCGTTTGAGGACCTTTCAGAATCTGAAAGAAATCAGGCTTTTGAATTATTACAAGCAGAATTTAATAATTATAATATTAGTTAATTTGGTTTTTTAATTAAAAAACTTTAAAATCTATTTCTTTCCATTTTTCATATTCATTGAAAATATCATCGATTTTTTCTAGTGTTTCAATAAGTGCACTTTTTGTCTTGTTATCCTGCCCAAAAGTATCAACAATAATATTATAAAGGTCAAGATCATATTCTTGAGTGAGATCTGATATTTTTCTTAAATCCTCGATTTGAATGCCTTTTTCTTTTAACTTCTTAAAAGTAGTTTCTATTTCCTCTTTTAATTTTATTGTACCTTTTATTGAGTTCGTACATTTTTCAAGTAATTCCTGTTCTTTATCGCGAACTATTGACTCATCTTCAGACAATTCTGATTTCTCTTCTACAATTTCAAGCCTTTCGTTCAATAGATATTTAACTCGTTCATTAATTTGAATGGCTTCAGAGATTTTCTTTAATCCTTTGATTAGGTGTTTTTTAAAAGTTAACCTAGCTTCAAGGATTTTCAAATAAGCATCGTCGTAATAAGTCTGTATTTCTCCGAATGTAGACTTCTCCCATTCACTTATTTTAATGGAAATTTCCCTTAAATCTGATGCTAAATTTTTCTCTATATCAGTACCTTCTTTAAATATTAGCTTTTGAGTATTATACTCACTAAAAATCCTCAAAGTTTCTTGCTTAATTAGAAGAACCCTTAAATACATGATATGGGCTTTTTTCTCTATATTTGTGATGCTTCTCGACTCTCCTTCACGTTCACAGAATTTAAAGATTTTTAGAGCATCATCTAAGAGTTTGTAGAATTTATTCACATCAGTTCGTATGTAATATTTTGAATCCTGAACTTTTTGAATTGCACGATCAAGCTGAATTTCTAACTCAAAAATGTAGTCAATTAAACTCACTTGTTTTCTTTCTGATAATATTGTTGCTTTATAATCCATATCACTTTCTACATTTTTACTTGCTAAATACCATAAAACCGCAGCGGGGAACCAAAAGAATATGGTGAGGAAAATCATATTATAAATGCTGCCAAGTAAAGAAATGAGAGTATATGAAATCAAAAGCGTAACCCCCTTCCCGACTTGCTCTGAGAGCTTAAAAAAAGAAGCAGAAGTACCTTTATGTTCAGGCATGTTTATGTCAATCATGACTGCATTCTTATTTGCTACAGGCCCCGCTCCTAACATTGAAGCAAATAAAGCAAAGATAAAGAAAATAATATAGGTAGGATAGGCTACAAAAATTTCACCAATGGTTCGGATTACGTAAGTAAAAATATCTGCTGTAGGAATCGGAGAGGGATAATTAATATCTAATTGTGATACATTTATTGGCTGTAATGACAGGAGCAATATAATAGAAAATGGAATTGAGAGAATTAAACAAGCTGTTGCTAATCGAGCTCTATTTTTCTTATTACGTCTAAATAATATATCTCCTAAACGAGCAAATACAAGATTTCCAATGATATAACCAGCACCAATCATCCCTGCAAAGATAGTAGCTGTTTGCATTTGAATATTAGTTGGGATTTGATCAAAATAATTGAGCATTAGCATTGAAGTCATGAAATACACGAGAACAGTACCGGGGATAATAGAGAAGAAACCTTGAATGATTAAATAAAGATTTGTTTTTTTTTTAAGAATAAATCCTAGATCTTTTTTAGAAATTCTATAGCTATATTCTAAGTCCAATTCTATTAATTCTAGAAGTTCATCTTCGCCTGCTCCACGCTGTGGGATCTTGATAAAAAACAGAAGGAAGATCACAACTATACTAATTACTGAAAGTAAAAGAAAAGGAAATCTCCATGTAAAAATTGGCCCTAAGAATGATGAAAGACCTTGACCGACACCATTAGATATTGAACTTAGGATTGCCAAGGTTCCGAACCACCCTGATCTTTCTTCAGCCGGTATTGCATCTGAAATTATCGAATAACCAACTGGTAAAACACTTCCTAATCCTGCTCCACTTAAAACTCTAGAAATAAGCAGTATGTCATAAGTGGGTGAATAAGCAGTTAATAACATCCCTATTGTCCACAATAGAGCTCCTACTATCAATACTTTGCTTCTATCAATTCGATCTGCCCAATACCCCCATAGCAAAGCAAATACCGCACTGATTAATACAAAAAAGGCATCTGGAATTGCTATTAAAGCCTTATTCATATCGAACTCTATTTGAATAACCGCATAACTAGGGATGAGCATATTGGCACATGCTGTAGACACAAACAGCAATAACATTACCAATACAATTGGAGCTAGATCCTTTAATTTAACTTTTGTAAGTCCGATTCCAAACTACCAACTGAATTTAATTATTAATAATAGCATTTGGAAGTTAAAAAACTTATAAACAATTATTTTAATGATAGATAATAATTCAAAATCGCTTCAGTATGGATTTCAACTGTATCTAATAGCCTTAATTCTGTATCCTTTTGATTTAAAATTAACGGTAATTCAGTACATCCTAAAATTACGCCGTCTACTTTATATTCTTTAATAATTTGGGTCAGTCTCTTCTTACTATCTTGTTTGAAGAAACCTATTACTAATTCATTAAAAATAATACTATTTATCTCATCTTGTTCCTTATCAGAAGGTGTAATTACTTCTATTCCCCTCTCTTTGCAATAATCTTGATAAAATGTAGATTGCATCGTAAACTTTATGCCTAGAAGTAAAAGTGTCTTCATATTTTCTTGTTTAGCCTTGCGTGCGGTGGCTTTAACAATACTTAAAATTGGAGCTTTTGATAACTCTGCCAACTCATTATAAACTGCATGAGGAGAATTAGCCGCCATCGCAATAAAGCTGACTCCTGCATTTTCTAAAGATTCTATTCCACTCATAAGATATCTTATATAGGCATCTTTATCATCACCTAATTCAAAATCAATAAGTTTCTGGAAATTTAAACTAAAAATCACAACTTCAGGGTATTGGTAATTACTATACCTATTGTAATACTTCTGGAGAATCAGATCATAATATTTGAGGGTGGATTCATACGACATACCCCCTAATATTCCTATACGTCTCATTCTATTTGAACCTCCGCTCCCATTCACTCCTCATTATGATTTTCTTAACATCTTTTAAATGGTCTATCGCTAAAATGCCATGAAGATGGTCAATTTCATGCTGAACTAATTCTGAAAGATCATCATTATAATTTTCAGTTAATTTAATTCCTTTTTCATCTTGGTATTCAACAGAAATTCTTTTATTTCTCTGGATTTCGACAAAAAAAGCGAGGTCAAAACTATAACAGCTATCCCATATATGAATCATTTCTTCACTTTTCCAAGTAATTTTAGGATTTACCATATAAAATGATTTATCTTGTAATTGAATGAAAACGACCTTCTTCATTATTCCAATTTGCGGAGCAGCTATTGCTCTGCCAAGTTTTTTAGTTTTTTGAAGATAGGTGAGAGTATCCTTAAGATCTTCAAGATATTTTAAAAAATTTGAATTGAATTCTTCTACATCAAGCGGCTTATCTCGTAATTTAGGATTACCTAATATAAGAACTTCTTTAATTACCAATTTTACTCAATCGCGTTTTTCATTTAATTAACTATTAACTATAAAGATTTAATCTTCTGACTTTTAATAATTTTTATTCGTGAAATCATCGTTGTTGAGAAGTCTTGTGATTTCTATCGCTAATTTTTTTGGATTTTTTATTGGGTAATAGGGAAGAACATAAAAATGAAAATAAAGAGAAATTATTAAAGATAAATGAACAATAAAAATAAATAACTATTTTATTACTTTTCTTTTCGTAAAAAATGAAGCAGAAATTACACCAATAAGTATTAGAAAAAGAAAATAGTTGCCAAACGAAATTTCGTATGAAAATGATGTGTGTAATTTTACTTTTATTATATAATAGTCAACTACATTAAATCCAGTCCTTCTAAATCCAGCTAAATAACAATAACCTAATGAATCTATAGCAGCATCCCAACACTGTTCAAAATCATTTGAATTATATATAAGATCCCAATGAAACATTCCTAAATTAGAATATTTTACTATGCACACATACGATGATGCATGTCCGATAATATATACATTATCTGATGAGTCTATTAAAACTGCCTTTCCTACTTCTGAAATAAAAGAACCCCATGTGCGATTCCATTGCACTACTCCCAAATTATTAAATTTAAGTAAGCAGATATCCTCTACAATTGTCCCAGCTACAAAAATATTATTTGATGAATCCAATGCTATATCTTCTCCTCTATTATAACCAGATACGCCCCATGTGCTATTCCATTGTTCAACTCCTGAACTATTAAATTTAACTAAGCATATGGAATTATTTGAATCTCCTGTGATATAAATATTATCCAAGGAATCTATTACGATTCCATTTCCATGTTCAAATTCATTTCCTCCCCATGTGCGATTCCATTGTTCAACTCCTGAACTATTATATACTAATAATAATATATCTGTCTGTTTAGCGTCAAATTTGTCAATGGTTCCAGTAAGCACGATATTATCGTAGGAATCAATTGCTATTGCTTGACACTCTGAAATAAAAAATGGGAGTGTCCGATTCCATACTCGAACTCCATTTTGGGTATATTTAATCAATAGTAATTTTTGATTATAAGTAGATCCTCCGATATATACATTATCAGATGAATCAATAGCTATATCATGGCAATAATCATGAGATCCAATAATATTCCACGTCCGATTCCATTGATATACACCATTTTTATCATATTTAACTAAAGCTATCTCCCTATCGTCTGTAACATTATTATATAGATAACCACCAAGATAAATATTCCCTAAAGAGTCTAATTCTACTGCGGTACAAAAGTTACTTGTATAATTTTCTCCAGCAATCCATGTTCTATTTAAAATCTCCCTAATTGGATCACCGTTAGATAGAAATGGATAATAGTCCCCCGAGCCTTTTTTTTCTTGTTCTTCATATGTCATGCGATTTTCATATATTAAGAAACTTAGCATGAAGACTAAAATCCCCATAAGTGTATAGATTTTTTTACTTTTCATTTAAATTTCACCACAAAACTTAAAAAAGATATGATAAAGACTCTTATAAGTCTTAGCTTTCCTTTTAGATCCAGTTTTAGTTTCAGTCTTATTTTTAGTTATTTAAACTAATAGATTTGATAGTTATATGAAAAATGATTAATTTTTGTACTATCACTTATTTTTTTTATTTCAGACCCAGTATCTGCCCCTGATAATTTCTCGTATTTTTATTCTTAATTTCGTTAAGATATGATTCTTTTTGCTTTTCCTTTGATCCCCTTTTTCTCGAATATTTAATTCTATATCTGAATCCTTTAAATTTCTTAAACTCTCTTTAACTTCTCTTTTATCTAGCTTTAACTTTTTTTTTTTTTCATTCATAATAAACGCCAATTTTAATCAAGATAAAAGATGTTAACTTTAGATATCAGATCTACAAATTGAAATACAAAATATCCTCAAATTCTTTATCGCTCTTGAAAGTAATTAGGTTAATAGTATATTTAACTTTATTGTCAAAATTTTAACAGTCTAACAATTATTATATTTTTTTAGTTTTTAGTTAAGTTATTTAATCACTGAAGATTCTTTTCTTTTATTAAAAAACCGATTAGTATAAGCATGGAGCAAACCGCAAACACGGATAATTTTAAGAAATATCTCTTCTTCTGGTCAGATCAGTTAATTTCTATATTTGGGTCCACAGTTGTATATTTTGTATTATTGAAATCATCGTTTCACGAAGATCTATATTATTAGACAAAGTTATCAATAAAGATTTATTAACTGTCAAGTTAAGGATTTATTAATTTTCAGCTGCTTTTTCTACATTATTCCATAGTTGTAGGATATTACTACTCCAAATTTTTTCAATATCCTTTTTAGAGTAACCTCTATTTGATAATTCTAATGTAACATTTAAATTTTCACTGGCATCCTTCCAACCGTCAAGACAGTAAGAGTATTCATAAAAATCAGAACTTATCCCTACATGATCGATACCAATTCGAGATACAACATAATCGATATGATCAACGAAGTCGCTTACATTTGCAGAGGGATATTTTTTCTCTATTTCACTTAATCTTTGAGAATATGGTGAGCGTTTATCCTCAGGGGCAGTATCAAAAGCTCTAAAGAAAGCCCAAAATTCAACGGGAAAACCAAATTCTACTCTAAGGTTGTTTATTTCAATCGTTTTTTCTTCCGGTACTGATTTGATTGTTCTATTTAATCCTACTATATGAATAACCCCACCATTTATTTTTAAGGAATCAAGTTGCTCATCATCCCATACATTCCCTACGCCACCTATTGACTTTATACCGCAATGAGAACATATAATAGGGGCTTTAGAGAGCGCAATTACATCCAAAACTGATTGTTTAGAAATGTGTGCAACATCGATTATCATTCCTAGCCTATTCATTTCAAGAACAACTTCTCTACCAAAAGTACTAAGTCCGTTATGCAAGGTATCATCTCCTTGGGGGTTAAGATTGGAATCACATAGTTGATTATGACCAATATGGGATAATGTAATATATCGAACACCCATTTCATAGAATCTTTCAATTTTTGCAATATCTTCTCCAATAGCATAACCGTTTTCAATTGCAATAATAACAACTTTTTTACCAGATTTGTTTATTGAAATTACTTCTTTAGGATGATATGCTATCCCAACTTTATCAGGCATGCTGTCATGAGTATGGTGAATTTGTTCAATCTTATTAGCCACTGTAGTGTAAGTCTCTCTATATCCTTTATCCGTTAATGGCCCTTGTTGGACATATGCCGCGAAAAAGGCCCCATCAAGACTTCCTTTATCCATCTTCTTCAAACTGGCAAATTTTTCATATCCAATCGCACCCTCTCTTTTGGGCGTGAGAAATGATACTTCAATATCAATGTGGCCATCGAAAGTCATTATTTCATCATGTAAGGTTTTGACATGCTCTATAAATTCTAATTCGGTCATAGATTTTCTCCCATTTTCCTTTATCTTTTTTAAGTTAAATTATAATTTATTTTTTTTAGAAGGATATAGATATTCTTGTGCTTCAGACTACTTAAAACTATACTTCAAACAGAGTTTTTTCTCTATTGTTTTATTCGAGATTTAAGCATGATTTTTTAGTAAATAGATGTCTATAATCTTAAAATAATAAAATTTAATTATTTTGGAATGTTTTTTTAATGTGTAATTTTTATTTTAACTTTACAAACATTCGGATCGATAATTTCATCCTGGTCAGAAACATAATAACTATTGTCTGGGCCTATGGATTAGTGGAAATCTCAAGTTTTTCACTTGTGTCACTATAGATCGTTCGCTTGGCATGCGAAAGGCCACGGGTTCAATTCCCGTTAGGTCCACCATTTATTATAATTATTGGCATTAATTTTAAGTTTGTTAATGAATCTTGTATTTTAATTGAGATTTTTAAAAGAAAATCAAAATTCTTAATACTTTGCCTATATAGGGGTAAAAAGAAAAGAAGAGAGCTTAAAAAAGCTAAATATAATCCTTCCCTCCCAAGTGCTTTTTAAGAATCCAGATAAAACTTTTAAGTATGTAATACATACTTACATATATGAGGACTAATATAATAATTGATGATGAGTTAAAAGAGAAGTGGTGGGAGATCAAAAAAGAAGCAAATCATCTCAATATGAAGATTGGTGATTATATTATCTTTTGTCATGATCTTAGGAAAAAAATGGTTAATAAAGATAAGATTCTCGAGATTTTAGAAAATCCCTTATCAGAGGGCTTAAAAAACGTAGATACAATAAAAGCAAGCAAGAGTATGTGGAAATCTTGAGAGGAATTGATTCAAATATTCTTGTGTATGCTTTAAATAAAGATCTTCCTGAACACTTACCTTGTAAGGAGCTTTTAATAAATATTGTTAATGAAAAAGAGCTCGTAAGTATTCCTTCAATTGTATTCATGGAATGTTTTCATGCCTTAGTTAAAGCATTTAAATATAAAGAGGTTGAGGTTAAAAAGCGATTAATCGCAATCATAGATTCGAAAAATATCAATGTATTAGGCATTTCTACATCCACAATATTATTCGCATTTGAGATAGCTGAAAAATACAGAACTGGAGGGAGGGATTCCTTAATTGCGGCAAGTTTACTAGAAAATAAGATTCAAGAAATTTATTCGCATGATTCAGATTTTGATAAAATATTGCTCATAAAACGGTTTGATCCAATATAAATCCAATTACTAGCTTAATTAAATTTATGATATATCTCTATATTATTTCTCTCTCCCATTATCTACTTTAGAAACTATTTTACGGCCTTTAATGTGTTCAATAGGGGAGTTTCAGCCTTTTAATTTTTTAAATGATAATCACATCGGAATCGCGTTCTTCAAACAGGAATTGCTTCCAAACAGTGAAAGGGTAAACATTTAGAAATTTTCTTATCAAACTAGCTTCAATTAGTGAATTAATTATATCTGGCAATGAAATTAGGTTTAAATAACTTCATTCATTTATTAGCAATCATGTCATCACTTCTAACAAAAAATCTAATTGAGCTTGAACACGATAAAGTATTATCTGAAGTAAAGGAGCGCCTCATTCAAGGAGAAGAACCAATGAGGATAATCAAGGAATGTAAGGAAGGTATGGCTCTGGTTGGTGAGAAATATAAAAAGAAAGAATATTTTCTTGCGGAATTAATGCTCTCAGGCGAGCTTTTTAAAGAAGCAATGGAACTAATCGAACCTTATTTAGCTGAAAAAATAGCAGAGGGAGATATTAAAGGTAAAATAATACTTGTTACAATTCAAGGAGATATTCATGATTTAGGTAAAAATATCCTAGCAACTCTTCTTAAATTAGAAGGATTTAAGATTTATGATTTAGGTGTAGATGTCAATCCAGATATTATAGTTGAGAAAGTAAAAGAAGTTCAACCCGATTTTCTTGGGTTTTCATCTCTTCTTACCATAACATTTGATCCAATGAAAGAGGTAATTGATAAATTGAAAGAAGCTGGATTACGCGAAAAATTGAAGATATTGGTAGGTGGAGGGATCACTACCCCACTGGTGAAAGATTACATAGGAGCAGATTTTCAAACGATAGATGCCATGGAAGGTGTCCAATATTGCTTGGAATTAATTAAAGCAAGAGTTGTAATTAAAGCACGAGGAGGAATTTAAAAATGAAAGAAGAATACATGACTCCACAAGAAAGAATGACTGCCGCAATAAATCTTGAAGAACCAGACCGGGTGCCAATTGCCCCTATTGTAGGGATGGATCTACCTGCAGCATATTATGGATTATCATCAGCGGAAATGCATAAAGAACCAATTAAAGGTCTTGATGCAATGCTTAAATTTTTTGATGAGTTTGGAGGATGGGATGGATACACCACATTACCCCTTTATAAATCAGGATATATTCTAGGAGGATTTAAATTTAAAGCACCAGGACAAGAATTGCCTGATGGCCCGAATTATTTCGGGCAGTTTGACGAAGGAGAATGGATGAAATTAGAAGATTATAAAACTGTTGCTGATATTGGTTGGTATAAATTTGTCTCAAATGAGTATATCTATCGCATTAGTGACTGGACACCCGAAGATGTAGATAAGGCTAGAAAACAATTCTTTGAACTTGCGTTGAAAGGTGGTCAAGAATGGATAGTAAAAAGAAAAATTGGTATGCGAGCAGGGGCCAATCGGGTACACCCCTTTTTCACTCTTTCGTTAAATCGGTCAATGATTAAATTCACACAAGATCTCTATTACAGACCTGAGTTGGTTGATGCCGCACTCAATATAATGACAGATGAACTTATAAAAGCTGTTATAGTACAATGTAAAAATAATGGTGGCAATGTGGTTTTTATACCTGAAGAGAGAGCAGAAGGTGCTATTTATCCCCTGAAAATTTTTGAACGATTCTGGTGGCCCTATACTAAAAGAATAGTAGAAAGTTTATACGATGAAGGAATTGTAACTTGGCTTCATCTTGATCAATGTTGGGATTTGAATATTCCATATTTTAAGGAACTACCAAGAGCTTCATGTATCATTGACCTTGATGGACTTACGGATATATTTAGAGCTAAAGAAATCCTTAAAGATCATTTATGTCTCATGAGTGATGTAAGCGCTTCTCTATTTTCTATAGGAACACCAAAACAAGTCGAAGATTACGTTAAAAAACTTATTGACAAACTTGGGGTTGATGGAGGGCATATCTTAGCATCTGGTTGTGAAGTTCCTCCCAATTGCAGACCAGAAAACTTCAAAGCGTTTCTTAAAACGGGTAAAACTTATCAATTATCAAAGGAATAATACTTTCTAATTGAGGGAATACTTATTTTTAATTTCTATAGAATTATTATTATTAATCAGATTTCTGAAAACAAGCTCACAAACATTAAGAAGCTCATTAATGAAGGTGCTTTTGTTATTAAAGCAAGTAAAAGTTAAATATTCTTATTGTATTTATTTTATTGTATTTAATATATTAATTTTAATACAGGAGATTTAAATGGGAAAAACTTTGACTACTCGATTGCCAGATGAAATGGCTAAACAAATAGAGGAGATCGCTGAAATTGAAAAATTAGATAAGTCCAGTGTAATAAGAAGATTATTGGACAAGAGTATTATTCAGTGGAAAGAAGAATTTGCTTTAAAACTATATCAAGATGGAGAAGTGTCATTGGGAAGAGCCGCCGAAATAAGTTCACTAAGCATTTGGGAGTTTTTAGAGAAATTAGCAGAAAAAAAAATTCCCTTAAATTACGATACTGCTGATCTCATTAATGATTTAGAAACTGTGGATAAATTATGACAGACTTTTCTTACATTTCTAATAGCTCCCCACTGATTGCATTTATAAAGAAGAAAGAGCTAAATTTACTTAAAAAGCTCTTTAAAGAAATAATTATCCCTGAAGCAGTTTATGAAGAATTAATAGCAAAAGCTAAAAAACAGGAGGGACAGGTTAAATTATTAAAAGAAGCCATAAAGGATGGTTTAATTATTGTCAAAAAATTAAAAAACTTTAAAATTGCTGATTTAAACCTCGGGAAAGGTGAAAAAGAAGCAATCAACTTATGTTTTGAAATTGAAAATCCTTTATTATTAATTGATGAGAAAAAAGGCAGTTCCATCGCAAGAGTTTTTAAAATTCAAACTTTAGGAACTTTAGGAATTCTACTTCTTACAAAAAAAAGAGGAATCAAAACAAGGGGAGACTTATTAGATAATCTTGATATTTTGATTAAAAAGAACTTTTATCTTTCAAGCGAAGTTATTACAATGTTTCTAAAAGAAATTGAACTTTAATTAAATTAAGTTTGAAAATTAACATTATCAAATGATAAAATGTCATTTAGATGTGTATTTTATCATGAGGAGTGCAAGTTTTTTAAAGGCATTTTCAACATTCTCACCTGTTTTGGCTGAAGTTTCTATAAATATGCTATTTTTTTTTTCCGCATAATCTTTTACTACCTCATCATCAATCGGATGGTTAATCTCTTTTATTAAATCTAATTTATTTCCAATAATCACAATAGGTATATCTTTTTTTAATATTTCAAACATTTCTGAAAGCCATTCGTCAATAGCTTCGTATGTTTTAACCCGAGTGAGATCAAATATTATTAAAGCACCATTAGCACCCGAATAAAATTCTTTACGTAGAAATCTAAATTTTTCTTGACCTGCTATATCCCATATAACAAGTTTAGCAACATTTTTTGGCTCTAATTTTATTTCTTTAGTTAAATAATTAATACCTATTGAAGTGATATAATCATAAGAGAATAAGTTCTTTACAAAGCGATGTAATATACTAGTTTTTCCTACTGCGGGAGCCCCTAAGAGAAGCACTTTAAAACTATATTTAGTCATAATATTATATAGGATCTTAGAAATTTACTCGTAAAAATATATATTATACAAGTTATAAAATTTTTTTTTAATATAATATTTAGGTTTTTATAGGTGTTCTTATTTCATAGATCTATGAGAAAGTCAAAGACGTATTATAATTCTTTTATTCTTTTAATCCTTCTTATCACCTTTTTTCTAATCCCTTTCTTGGGATTAGCAAATCTTAGTCCTATCAATCATGATCTAAATCCAAATGAAGAAATAAATGTAGATCAGATATCCTCATTATTTACTAACAAAATTAATTCTGACAATCTTGATTTAAACATCCATGTAGAAAATGAAGGTTCTGTCTTTGATGAAAAACTTAAAGAATATTTATCAGGAACAAAATCTTTCGATAAAATGACTCAAGCAAATATTAAAGTCATAATTCTCTTCCAATCTGACACAACCAAACAAGAAAGAGTTAGTATTATCGACTCTATTATTGAAGACTATGAAATCTTAGCGAACTATGATATTATACCTGCTATTTATTTAAAACTTAATCCAAATCAATTAATTGTTAATGAAAAGTCATTAGAAGAAGCGGAATCAATAAAATCCGTTTATAAATCGCAAATTTATAACAGTCCTTACATATCTGAAGAAGATTTTGAATTTAATGCTTTAGATCAAGATTTTTATTCTAATTGGTGGCTTTCAGCTATAGGGGCGGAAAATTTATCCTATGATGGATCTGGAGTAAGGGTTGCTGTAATCGATACGGGAGTCTATGATCACCCTGCTTTGAATGTGATAGAAAACCGTAACTTTGTTTTTAATGAAAGCATACAAAATTACGATGATAATGTTGGGCATGGCACTCATGTTGCAGGAATAATTGGTGGTGATGGGAGTGGATCTTCTGGAGAAGAATACAGAGGAATAGCTCCTGGAGCTTTAATTATTAATGCTAGAGCTGGAAATGAAAGTGGATTAGAAGAAGGAGATATAATAAATGCGATAGAATGGAGTGCAAAACCTACAGATTCGGATGGAGCCGGTGCTGATATTATTTCTATGAGTTTTGGTGGCGGTGATGCTTCCATTTCAGATCCTATTACACAAGCAATATCATCGGCAAAAAATAATTATGGTGTTATGTTTGTGGCAGCAGCGGGTAATTCTGGTCCAGACTATTTTACGGGTTCTACACCTGCTACAGGGATTGATGTCATCTCCGTGGGAGCAACAGATAAAGATGATGAACTGGCTTCTTTTAGTAGTTGGGGACCCACTTTTGGTTACATTGGATTTCCAGATGTCGTAGCTCCGGGAGTAAATATCATTTCTGCTGATGCGCCTCAATCATCAATTTCAAAAGAAAAACGCTACAAAGGAGATTATTTCGATTTTTCTGGTGATGCGGATTACATCCCATTAAGTGGGACTAGTATGGCAGCTCCTGTTGTTTCGGGAGCATTAGCTATTTTAAAACAAGCTTTTCCATCAATAACTCCAGAAACTGCGAGAATTGCTTTATTAGAAGGAGCAAGAAGACTTTCAAATGAAGAAGAGGATGATTACCTTAAATCTGGAGCGGGGTTAATAAATATAAGTGCTTCAATAGACTATTTAAATAATTTATTAGTGGATATCAACGATATTGCAAAAATTTATCCAGATGATCTACCCATTAAACCCTTTGATTTGTTGAACTTTCCTAGTGATCATCAAAAATTCGATTTAACAATTCTTTCAGGTAAGAGCAATACTTTTAATATTGATCTTCCAAATAATATCCCAGGAGTTTCAATTTTACTGGATAAAACAAGTATTGTATTTACAGACTCCGGGATTGGTTTCGTAGAGATTGACATTCAAATACATAACACAGCTGTTCCTGATAATAGAAGCTTTCAACTTAATCTAACGAAAGACGGTCAAGTCTATGATACTGTTGATATTACCCTAGAAATACGATTACCTGAATATAAAGTTTTAATGGAGTCTTATCACGGATTAAATGACTGGTTTCCGAGTAAATCTTTTTATCAAATGGGCTTCTATGAAGCTATATCTGACTTAGTTAATTGGAATTTATCAGTAGATTATCTTATGGAATATTGGACTCCAGATTATAATACTGATTACAATAATTCAATCCTAACAGAAGAGAGATTAGCACAATATGATCTTATAATCCTACAAAGTCCCATATTGCCATATAGTCCATTAGAAATAGATAATCTTGTAAACTATTTTGAAAATGGAGGGAATATTTTATTTTTAGGTACCAGATATCAGGATATGGTTGTAGAAAATGTCAATTACCTATTCAAGGAATTGGCTATTGATATTGAAATTAATGAAGAAAATATAATGGATGCGGAGTGGGTCGGAGTAGGAGTAGATTTAGATTCCCAGAGTGTTTATGAGTTTAATAATTCCAAAATTTTTGAAAATGTGAATAAATTTAAATGGTTTTTAGGAAATAGTTTTACTGTTTCAAATCAAGCTGAATCTATTGCAGCATTAAATAATCAAACGGTAGTTGCTATGTATAACGGAACATCACAAGGAAGAGGTCGTTTTCTTGCTTTTGGGGATTTATATTGGATTTTTAATGAATATACATCATCGACATATACAAATGATCACTCTAACCTTTTGAAAAATATTGTAGATTATTTCTTACCCACTGAACAAGTATCTATGAATATTCAATTAAAACATGAACGAGTTTCTAACTCTAAAATTGATCTTTCATTGTATTTAAAAAATCAAACTACAGATTCCCCTATTACTACTGCTGATTATGATTCGTTAAGTGTAAAAATAGTAAATGCACCATTCTCCAATCTAGTGAGATTAAATACGACCTTTACAGATGCGGGAATATACTTTAATAACTCCTTCGATTTACCATATCCGAGTTACTCACCTTTTTCAATAATAGTAAATCTTACTAAAAACTCACAGAGTTTTGTAAAAATGATTAAAATCCTATATTATGATAGAGATCAAATTCCAAAAATAAGCAGTCTGTTAACTGATAATGCAAAAATTTCAAGATCAATAAATAACTCTACAAATATAATAGCCGAATTAGATAAAGACTCATACGAAGATATAGATACCTTCTTATCGATATATTCATATTCTTTTTTCAATACTAAAACATCAGTTAATAAAACTCTCACGTTGAGTAATAGTTCATCCAATTATTATTCAGCTAACTTCGATCCAGCTATAACAGATCCATCGGGTTACGCAATTTTTTACATAATTCCAGAAAATTCAAATTATATCGTTCCAAATTCTCCAAGATATCTGTTTAAAATTGTAAATAAGCCCCCAGAAATTGTTGAAAATAACTCATTTTTTAATTATGGAGGAAATTCTGATATTTTATTTGAAGACACAGAAACCGATGACGGTTCTTTAGTTTATTCAACTTCTCAAAGTACGACTTTTAATTTTAGAATTGATGCAAGAGATACAGTTAATTATGAAGATAGTAACAGTTCTATGAGAGTTTTTGTAAATCTCATAATAAGCTCAGTATCGGAAGATGGGTACCTTATACTTATTTCCCCAAGTTCTTTTGTCGTTTCTGAATTAGAATATCAATTAAGCTCAGATATGTATGAAGGAAGCTTTACGATTCCCTCATCTATGTCGTATAGATCCATTTCTGGTACAAAAACAATATCAACCGCCTCTGGATATAATGATTCCACTAAAGAAGGCTACTTAGGTGTTCTTATCATTTCTGTCTATGATAGTGAAGGCTCATCAGAAGAATTTATTATTATATTATCGATCTCAGGCTCGGCTTTAGATTTAACGATGATAGTTATTTTTTCAGTAATTGGTTTACTTGCGATTAGTAGTCTTTCAATATATTTTATAAGAAGAAGAAAAACTAGAGGAATCACATATACTCCTACTCCTTATAGTGATTATCAATATCAGCCATATTATAGGACAGAAGAAGATAATGGTTATATTACTCCCATAATGGAAGAAGACTATGCCCTCTATTGTCCATTTTGTGGAAAAGGAATAAAAACTCCAAAAAAATTCTGTTCACATTGTGGAGAGTCAGTCGAAGGACTATTTTAAAAATCAAAAAGAATATAGAAAATATCCCTTTGAATTAAAAATTTAAATGTAAAAGTTAAAGTTGAAAAGAAATCATTATATAAATAGAAGAAACTATGAATTATGTAGTTGGAAATTTGGTAGAACCCGTATTTAGACCTCCTTCTGAGTGGAATGCTTTATTGATTGCAGTAACGAATGGATGCACTCATAAATGCACATTCTGCTCTATGTATAGATCAAAAACGTTCTCTATTCGTAAAAATATCGAAGAAATCAAAAAAGATATTAAAAGAGCGGGTGCTTTTTATGGAAATCAAGTACGTAAAATATTTTTCGAAGATGGAAATGCTTTTGTTGTTAAGCCTGAGATTCTTACTGAGTTAACCGAATATTGTTATAAAATTCATCCAAATCTCAAAAAAGTTAGTGCATATGCTCATGCCAAAGATATCATAAAAAAATCCGATGTAGATTTAAAAAAACTAGCAGATAGCGGATTTACGATGGTTTACGTGGGCGTTGAAAGTGGGGATAATGAGATTCTAAAAGCTTGTAAAAAAGGAACTACACAAGATGAGTTTACTCTTGCGGCTCAAAAATGCTATAAAGCAGGCATTTCTTGGTCCGGTATTTTCCTATTAGGACTTGCAGGAAATGATCCTGAAAAAAGTAGAAAACATGCAATTGAATCTGCTAAATTGATTAATAGGATGGCTCCACCAACTCCAATTAATTGGTATATATCACCTTTAACATTAGGTATTACTCCAGGAACTGAATTGTGGACACAAAAATCAACAGGAGAATTCCAACCGTGTTCTAGTACTCAAATTTTAGAAGAATTATATACGATGATAGAATACACATCTGATGATTTGCAGAAGTGTATATTTAACACAAATCATGCATCAAATTATTTAAGTTTGAAAGGACAATTAGGGAGAGATAAAAAAGAATTTCTTAAAATAATTGAAACAGGCATTAAAAACCCAAACATGCGTCGACCTGACTATCTTCGTAGGTTATGAAAGTTCATATTCTTAATTTAATTATTTGATCAACTCGACTATATCGTTTTATAGCAATTTAAGTTGGGAATTTTCATCTCATACACGCATTTCTCATAGAATTTTTTATTAAACTCACATGAATTTAGATCTATAACACTTCTACATTCCCATCTTCAGTACCTATATAGGCTGATGAAGCCATCCCTATAAACAATCCTGTATCTACTATTCCTGGAATATGTAGTAATTTATCATTCAGTTCAGTAGGATTTTCTATTACTCCAAAATCTACATCTAAAATAAAATTTCCATTATCTGTTATTAATGGACCACTCTTTGATTGAGCCATCCTTAGAATCGGCTTTCCGCTAAGAACCTCTAATTTCTTCATTACAGGAAAGTATGCCATTGGAATTACTTCGATTGGTACCCCTTTTTTCCAATTCATCCCTAATTTTTCAGATTTTTTTCGAAAGTCTACTAGTATAATTAATTTCTTTGAGTTCGACGCTAGAATTTTCTCTTGAACTAAACAACCTCCTCCACCTTTAATTAAATTGAGATCCTTGTCTATTTCATCGGCTCCGTCAAGATCCAAATCAATATCAGGGCACTGTTCTAATGTGCCAAGCTCTAATCCATTCTCAATTATCAGTTGATAAGATTGGAATGAACTTGGGATACATTTTAAATTTAAAGGATTTTCCCTGTTTAATTTACCGATATGCTCTACAGCATATACAATAGTTGAGCCACTACCGATTCCAATAATCATACTTTTTTTAACATTATCTTCTACAGCCTTAATAGCAGCATTTTTCTTTCCCATTTCTATTAAATTTTCTGACATTTGCCTCACTTAAAGTTAATTACTTAATTAAATTGAGAATTCTTATAGCTAAATGTGCTGCATTTTCTCCTCTGTCTATTCCTACAGTCGCGACAGGAACTCCAGGGGGCATTTGAACAATTGATAATAATGCATCTAATCCTCCTAATTTACCACTTACCGGCACACCTATTACAGGTTTATCTGTTTTTGAAGCGATGACTCCTGGTAAGGCAGCAGACAAACCTGCAACAGCAATGTAGATTTGTGATTTGCACACTTTTATATACTCATCTAATTCTTTAGGATTACGATGAGCAGAAATAATCTGGAGGTCATATTCAATGTTGTTTTCTCTTAAGACTTTTTCAGTTTTCTCGTAAACCTCTTTATCTGATGTACTTCCTGCTATTATAGAGATTTTAGACATAATTTATCTAAATCTCCTATAAATAAAAATAATTCTAATCGTATCTTAATAGCATAATCAAAATTTTCAAAAAGAAAAATATAACTGACGAAAAAACTCCTATAGTTTATCAAAAAGTTTAATATTTTTTTTATACTTTCATCAAGTAATATCAAAAAATTAACTACTAATAAAAATATTAAAAAATTCTTAAATTAAAGAGGGATAAGTAATGGAATTAAAAGAAGTATGGATGGTTGACTATGCTCGAACCGCTTTTTCTCGTTCTCGACCAAGACAACCTGAAAGAGATGTATTCGGTGAAATTCGTGGTGATGAACTTCTTGCAACGTTATTGATGAAGTTTTTCGATGGAAAACTTGCAGATAAAGGAATAACCAAGGAAGATATTGACGAAGTTACAGTCGGAACTGCTATGGGTGTAGGTGAACAATGGACTTATGGTGGTAGAAATCCAGTATTCTTAGCGGATTTCCCATTTAAAACATCTTCTGTATTCCTTGATAAACAATGTGGTTCTGCAGGCGCAGGTATGCACATGGGTATAATGGAGATAATGACTGGTAATAGTAAAGTAGTGTTAAGCACAGGTGTAGAACATATGACTCGTGTTTCAATGACTAATGAACACATACGACCAAACCTAAAAATAATTAACAAGAAGAGTGAATGGTATCGGCCTAAGATAAATTTTATGGTGACAAGTAATATGCTTCAAACAGCTCAAAAACTTTATGAGGAAGAAGTGCCAGCATTTACTAAGGAGGATTTAGATAAATTTGGAGTGCGCTCTCATAACTTAACAGTAGAAAATACAGAAAAAGGTTGGTTTAAGGGTGAAATCATTCCAATTGAAGCTCACGTTGATGGTAATGTAGAAGAAAAAATGATGGTTGATAGAGATATGGCAGCAAGAAAATCAACTTTAGAAAGTGTTGCTGGACTTAGGAGATTATCAAAACCATTCTTTTTAGAAAAGAATGGAGGTAGAGCCGGATATAAAGAAAGAGAAGGAAGTGGTGAAGGTGTTATCACTGCTGGGAATTCATCCCCATTAAATGCTGGAGCAACTGCATGTATACTCATGGAAGCAGAAGAGGCTAAAAAGCGAGGTATTGAACCATTAGCTAGAGTTATATCAATTGGTTTTGCAGGTGTCGATCCAACTGTCATGGGAAGAGGTCCTGTCCCGGCAACTGAAAATGCCTTAAAACTTGCAGGCTTAACCGCAGATGATATTGCCTATTGGGAGATTAATGAAGCATTCACTATCGTCGCTTTGAATTGTATGAAGGCTTTTAATATCCCAGAAGAGAGAGTTAACATCATGGGTGGTTCCACAGCAATCGGTCATCCATTAGGTTCAACAATGGTAAGATTACCGGGTACATTAGCACGAATACTTAAAGACAAAAAGGCTAAATATGGTATTGCTAACGCTTGTGTTGGCGGTGGCCAAGGAATAGCAACTCTAATCGAAAATTTAGATGCTTAATTTTTAGTAGAGACAAAATTAACCAAAAAATTTTTTTACTTTTTTTACTTTTGTTCTAATTCTTTGTCATGTGAAAGGAGTCTAATATATCAACATCTTCAAATTTATACGCTTTCTAGGTAATATTTAAATATTAACTAATAACAAATTAACATACAAAAAAATTAAATTGTAGATGAAATTAAAATGACAGTATATAAGAGTATTCAATTAGTAGGAACATCTGAAAAGAGCTGGGCTGACGCAGTTAAAGTTTGCTATGCTGAAGCCAAAAAGTCTCTACGGGGGATTCGAAACATTCAAATTATTGAATCTGATGTGAAAGTTAAAGAAGATATTGATAGATTTTGAGTGTACCTCTCAATCCAGTAAAAGCTTATTTATCGCGTTAGAGTTCAAATAAATTTTCAATTAGAGATATAAATTCAAAAATTAAATATTTTTTTTCTTTTAGTGATCCCTTATTTAAATGCAATTAGAAGGTTATATTTCAAATTGTCAAATTTTAAATACTACGAGTTCTATTAAAATTTTAACTAACCTAAGGAAAGACGATTTATGTTTCAATTTGAAGATCTATTAACAGATCTGCTTACAAATCCCGCTCTCTTGCGGTATTTAGTAGGTGGAATAGTAGTTTTAATTGTTATCATTGTCTGCTATTCAATTCATAATAGATTAATGAAAAGCTAATTTTTATTTAGAATTTTTTTGTTTTAAGTCATCTAATTTCTCTCTTACTTGGGATCTTGCCGTTAAGGCATAAGCAAATTTTGGATCACCTTTTAATGCTTTTTCATAATAATTTAAAGCTTTCCTATATTTTCCTGTTTCTTCATATATCAATCCTAGATTATAAAAACAATATTTGTAATCAGGCTTGATTTTCAATGCTCTTGTAAGTGATTGCTTTGCTTTTTTCATCTCACCAAGATTAAATAACGCAATCCCTAAATTATAATGAACTCTATAATTATCCGGATCGAGGATGAGAATCCGTTTAAACATTTCCCTTGCTTTTTCATATTTGAGGGTATAGAAATCGTTAAGATATCCCCCGTATGCGAAAAGAGTATCTATAAGTAGTTTTTTTATATCTGAAGAATTAGGATTTTCTTTATATAACGCTTCTAAAATTCTAAGAGATTCTTCATAATCCTCACTATCTTTTAATTCTTTCGCTTTTTTAATTAATTCGTTGACTTCTTCGGAAGCTTTCATAAAAACTTTTCACATAAGCTTTAAATAATAAAATAGGGTAAGGATATCACTCATATATCATGTTCATACCAAATATATTTAGATTTCTTAATTCCAAGTTTTAGGAATAGACTCTGTTGAGCTCCATCAGTATCTTGACATATAAAATAAACCTTATCAATCTTCAATGTCCTCTTAATATATAACTGAAGCTCACGAATTATTTGTTCTTCAATTCCCTTTCTAAAAGAATTTTCTTTTTTTGTTAAAACCTGATGAATTAACACACGTTCATTTCCTAAATAGTCGCGAAATAACGTATATGTTCCAAAACCGATGATTTTTCCATCATCTTTAGCAATCACCATTGAATTTCTATATTGAAGATCGAGAGTTCTTTTATTCAGTTCTTCTTCAAACCTTTCCCAATGAGAGTAGAAATATGATTTATTTTCAATAAAATCTTCAAAGATCTCTTTTAAAGCATCTTTATCGACTCTGGGATCATATCTTTCTATAATCAAATTTTTCACCAGCGAAAATAGTAATGGTTTGTTTAATGCATAATAGTTTTATAAGATTTCAGATTTAATTCTTCTTTAATAATAACCGTTATTTAAGAGGGAGAACAATTAAAGATGATTTAATATGAGTAGGAAGATTAATGAGGAAACTTTTTCAATTCCTTTAAAGAAATTAAGAAATGGTGTTATTGTACCGAAACCATCAAAAGTTGGAGATGCCGGAGCAGATGCTCGTATCATGGCTTTTAAAAGGATAATACATGAAAATGATAAAAAAGAATTAATAGAAATTGCTTCGGACACTTATACATTAAAACCTCTTGAGAGAATTGGTTGTCCCTTAGGTTTCTCAACAGCAATTCCAGAGGGTTTTTATTTTAAAGTTCTACCTCGAAGTGGCTTAGCGTTATGGGAAGGTGTATCGATAGTAAATTCTCCAGGAACTATTGATGCTGGTTATAGAAATGAATGGATGGCTATAGTAGTTAATCTTTCTAACAAAGAGGTTACCCTGAAAAAAGGAGATAGGATTTGCCAAATCATTCTTTCCAAAATGCATAAGTATGAATTTATCGAAACTAGCGAACTATCAATCTCTGAACGTGGTCAAGGCGGGTTTGGGAGTACAGGCAAAAAGTGATATAAATTAAATATTAATATTTTAATAATAAATTTAATACTATGTCAGAATTAACTACTGAAGAAAAATTTATCATTGAGAAATTGAAAGAACACGATGGAACACTTAATTATAAGGAGTTACAGACTCTTTGTCAAGAAGAATTCGAAGGAGTAAGGTTGATCTTAAAAAAATTAAAAGAAAAGACGATAGTTGATTATGAAGGAATCATCCCCGGATTTTCAGCAGAGATCACTCTACTTCGGTCAGGATCACCTTAATTTCGTCTAATAATAAAACTCTTATTGTTTTTTTTATTTTCTTTTTTAGTAATATGGTTTAAGAATATTATGACTAAAACCGATATCGAATCAGATAAAGATAATTTCATTGAAGATATTTTAAATCCTAAAAGTATTTGCGTTTTTGGTGCCAATAATAATCTTATGACGACAATGGGTTCAATGCAACTTCGTAACATCATCGCGGGAGAGGGATTTAATGGAAATATTTATCCTATCCATCCTCGCTTGGATGAAGTTCAGGGAATTAAGGCGTTTAAATCTGTATTTGATTTACCTGTAATCCCAGACTTAGCCTTTATTATTTTACCAACTCATATTGTCCCAAAAGTTATGGAGGAATGTGGTCAAAAAGGGATAAAACGTTTAATTATCACGTCAGGAGGCTTTCGAGAAAGTGGTCCTGATGGAATTAAATTGTCCAAGAAGATTGATGATATTGCTCAGAAATACAATATGAAATTCATTGGCCCAAACTGTTTAGGAATATATAATGGATGGTATGGATACCCCGAAAAAGAAAATGCTTACTTCAATACTTTTTGGATTTATGTTCCACATAAACGGGGAAATATCTCAATTATTAGCCAGTCAGGAACAGTTGCCGCACAAACAGCATGGCATACCAATGAGTTAGGTGTAAGAATTGGTAAATCTATCTCTGTAGGTAATGAGAGGAGTATTGATATAGTTGATTTATTACATTATTTCAAGGATGATCCTCAAACAGAGGTGATTGGACTTTATATCGAAGAAATTAAACGAGGAAAAGAGTTCATAAGTTTAGCTAAAGAAATTACTCCAAAAAAACCTATTGTCGCTATTTATGCAGCAGGAACAAAAGGGTCAGCAAGATCCATCATGAGTCATACCGGTTCTATTGCTGGGGATGAGAAAATCTATAATGCGGTATTTAAAGAGACAGGTATAGTAAGTACTAATTCAATAATGGATTTTTTACTTTATCTTCGTACTTTCTCCCAAGCGCAATATTATGATATTTATCCAAAAGGGAGAAGATTAGGGATAATTACGGATTCAGGTGGACCTGGTGCGATGATGACTAAGACAGCAGAATTATATGGTTTGGAAGTTCCTGAATTTTCTGAAAATTTGCAATTAGAAATATCCAAAGATTTACCTTCAACCGCTAGTGCTTCTAATCCTATAGACGCGACCTTCCATGAGAATTTCACAAACATCTTAATAAAGTTTCCCAAATCGTTAATGAAATCAGGAGAAATTGATAGTATTATCGTTTTTGGAATTTATGATTTTGATGAGGTGATAGAAGTTATTGAAAAATCTGGAATGAAAATTGATGAGAGAATGAAAACCATGAAAGATTTGATGGGAATTATTGTCATTAAACCAATAAAAAGGTTAATGAAAAAATATTCAATTCCCGTATTTTATGCAGGACCCTTTCCTTATAGATATCTTTGGAATCAGAAATTCATTAATGAAGATGTACCTCTCTTTTCTCTCTGGGATGACCCTACAAAATGTTTAGCAGCATTAACAAAATATTCAGAATATCGAAAACGGCAATCAAGATAGCTTTTCAATTAGATTCTTCTTCATCTTTCCCCTAATTATTTAAATAAATTCTTTCTTTATTTAATAGAAACCGTCGAAAAAGCGGTATTTGAAAAATATAAATTCAAATTAAAGAATTAACCTCTATTAAGTGTTGTTATTTGCCAGTAGAATTTTATAATCCCCCTTCAGCAATTCTAGCATCTGGAACTAAAGAGGGTGTAGAAATAGGTGGAACAAAAATACTCGTTTCCGTTGATGCTTTTCATAATCTTTATTCTGAGGGCATTGTATACAGTGAGCTAAGCTGGGGTTCATTTTATCAAGAAGAGGGTCTAGAAGATCAAATAGACACGTTTGAAACTAGAGAATTTGATTCGGTGAGGGAAGATCCTGAAGGTTTAGCAGAGATTATTATAGAGGGTATTTATAATATAATTAATAATCAAAAGCTCTTTTATGGGATTTTCGATTTTGAGGTAGATGCTTTTCTGAATCAAAATACTGTTATCCCTGGACTTAAATTAGATTATGAAATCATAAATAAACTATTAAACGCTCATAAAAAAACTAGGGATGAGAATCTTTTTCCACAAATCCTATCTGATGCAAAAGGAGCTCATAGGATTAAAATAGAATTCCAAGGAATTAAAAAAAGGAGTCTTCATCTAAGTGGTAATAAATTAGAAGATTTTGCTAATCCTTTAAGGATGGCTAAAGGTTTTGCTACCGGTATTGTGTGTACCTCTCGTGGTGCGGCTAACCTCTATATCATGAGCGATAATATAATATTTAAGGAAGAAGAGCTTTCAGAATTATATATCGATGAAGACAATCTAATGATAATTGAAATGGGAGTTCAACGAGAATTGTTATTTCCCATAAGTTGGTTTAGAATTGATTTGGGTATTAAATCGTTAGAGACTTTAGAGCTTTGGGACAAAATTAAAGAAATACCTAAACTAAAGAAAGCATTAGAACGTTATGATAAATATATTTCGAGTCTGGTTTTCAAGAAATTCCAGGTTATGGCATCAGTAGAAAAAATAGGTACAAATGTTGAAGACGATTTCTATCAAATGACTATGACGGAAAGAAGACAAGCGTTAAGAGACATGGCAGATGCCATTAAAAAATTGACTGAAGAATATAAGAAATAGAGATAAATTTAACCCTTTAATATTCTTGGGGCTTTGAAATAACCATCCTTTTTATGTTTAGCATTTTTCAATGCTTCTTCATTACTTAAAGATTTCCCGGGAATATCTTCACGAAATACATTCTTTAAACCGTCTATGGGATGTGTAGTAGGCTCCACATTACTCGTATCTAAGTCATCTAATTTCTTAAAGTAATTTAAAATATCTCCTAATTGTTTGGAAAATTGATCTTTTTCCTCATCTGTTAAATCTAATAGAGCCAGTCTTGATAAGTGCTCAATAGTCTCTTTCGAAAATTCTTCTTTCTCGGCCATAACTCGTTTCAATAAAATATAATTTCTGATGATAATTAAGCTTATTTATCATTAATTTAACGTTCAAACCTAAATAAATAATAAGAAAAAGAAATAAGTTCTCTTTCTTTATAATTTAAGTATGGTTGAAGAAGATTTGAGAAATGAAATTCCAAGTCATGCCTTCATAGCGTTAGCAAGAAGAGGAATGGAAAAGATATCTTTAGATCAGTGTTTTTTATTAGATTGTGATAATGAAGATCCAGAAATGCTGGAGCCTTACAAAAAGGAAGAAATTGAAGATGATAAGAAGCAGATCAAGAAAATCTATATTAAATGTAAAAAATGTAAGGGGAACTTTATTTTAAAACTAGAAACAATAAAGCATGTGGCGAAATCTACAAAAAATAATGATGAGGAAGCATTATCAATGGGAATGGTTTACGCATTAGACGAAAATGGAAAAGATTTGGGGCATATTGGGTACTTTTAAATAAAAATCATTAATTTAAAAGACCGGGTTTGTACAATTTCTATGTAGTCAACATAATTTTATTGTATTTTTAAATATACTCTTTAATTTTTGATATTTATACATGAATTTTGATTATTATTTGTTTGATTTAGATGGAACTTTGCTAAACCTCGGCAATATTGGTGCTTATGCAGATGAGATTCTAGTACAGGTCCTAAAAAGGCTTAACATTACAAAAGTTCCCGATAGAGTTGAAAGAAAAAATTTGTGGTTAAATAAAGAAAATTACATAAATGTGTTAGATCAATGGGGAGCATCCAATCCGACGGATTTCTGGAAATTTTATGATGAGATAGATTTTGAAAAAAGAAAAATACTCCTCGCAAAGAAAGAACTATCCTTATTTGATGATGTCATTGAGACTTTAGAGAAAATCTCTAATCACGTTGATTATAAAAAACTGGCAATTGTAACAAACACAATTGATGATATCGTTAATTATATATTAAATATTTTTAACATTTCAGGTTATTTTCAAGAAATCTTTAGTTTAGGATTTAAAAATGATCAAAGTTTTGCAAAACCTTCTCCTGATGGAATTCTCACAATTTTAAAGAAATTTAATTATAATTCAAAAGTAAATAAAGCGATAATGATTGGTGACTCGATTTTTGATATAATGGCTGCGAAAAAAGCAAAAATCTCTGCTTGTCTAATCAGGCGTAATATTGAGAAGAGTTATAAAGATTGGGAAATCCAACCCGATTATGTGATAAAAGGTTTAAATGAACTGATTGATTTATGACCGAAATAATGCGTTTCATCAATATCCCCTAGATTTTTTTTTCCATATACGACCAAACATGGCGAAATTCTGGTGGAACTTCGGTCTCGGGGTATTCTTCCCTATCCTGAAATCCTGCTGAACGATAAATATGCTGAGCTGCTTTCATAAATGGGCCTGTATCAAGTAAGATTGTCGAGAACCCAAATTCTATCCCTTTATTTAATATTTCTTGCAACATAGCTTTTCCAAGACCCCTCCCCCTATATTCTGGTCTAATATACATCCTTTTTACTTCTCCTACATTCTTCTTTAGCTTTCGTAGAGCACCCATTCCAGCTATTTTATTATCTACTTGTAGAATATAGTAAATACCTTCTGGTGGGATATAGGAAGAGAATTCTATTACCTTTTTCTCGGCATATTCTCTTGGCGTCTGTCCTAGTAAAGCAACGACATCAATATTATATTGTTCAAGCATTTTATCTGCTACCCAAGAAATGTGTTCCTCATTCAAGTCAATTAGATGGGACTCATGAACCTTAAGATCGATAGGGATAAATTCTATCATTGCTAATTTTCTGGTATTCCGTTATAACATTTACGATAAATTAGTTATCCAACCATATTTAAAGATAATCTTTCTAAATTTTAGTATAAAGAATAAGCAAAAGTATTCAATTCTTTAGCAGTATAACATCTTTTTAAGAGATAAATTTAATATTTAGGTAAAAATAAATAATTATATTTAAATCAAAAACATCATCCAAACAACAAGAAAAATAATAATAATCCTTTATTTTTTTTTTAATTATTACTTTTATTATTTTAAGTTGTTTATAACTTATTATGGAAATAGATGATTTAAGGAAAAAAGTTTGGAAGATAATTAATATTGTTCAATCGAATCTATTATTTGTACATTCCAAGAATTTGGAAATTTCATATCTTGAGAAAAAAAGAATTAAAAGAAGATTTTTACCAGAAATCTTGTCAATATGCATATTAAATGCTTTAGTTCCCAATTCCGCTATACTCTTGATTGGTGGGCACGGAGGTGGGAAAACATCGATCGCTAAGATTTTAGGCCGAATGTTTACAGCTAGATCACTTAGCGAAATTGAAAATTCAATAATCAGAGGACATCCTCAACTTACGGAAGAGAAATTAATTGGAACTTTAAAGTTAGGAAAATTAATGAAAGAAGGTGAAGAAGAGGTTGTATGGAGAAAATTTGTTACAAATTTTTGGAAAATTATTGACGAGGTGAATCGGTTAACACCATATGCTCAAGACATCCTATTATCATTGCTAGCTGAGGGAACAGTTAAATACTACGACTCAATAGCAACAATTAATAAATTTTGTTTATTTGCAACTATTAATCCTCATGATATTGGAACTTTTGAACTATCTCAGCCATTTTTAGATAGATTTGGAATTTCAATTCCAATTTCAATGCCGGGAAGTCATGATTTACAACTTATATTAACTGGAAAAGATGAAAAGTATTCTGGGTTTGATGAGTTAGTTCAAGTGCCTGAGGTTTTAACTCTTGATGAATTAATGGAAATTTGGTATTATGTTAATAGGATAAATTTCTCTTCTGAAGTTAATAATTATATCCATGCAATTATTAGAGAATTTACACTTTGTGCTAGAATTGATAAAGGAAACACGGAAGATCTAAAACCTAGCACGGGGTTATGTTCTGGATGTCATTTTAACACAGTTCAAAATATATGTAATAAAATTGACTCTATTTTAAGTGTAAGGGTTGCAAAGGATCTATTAAGGTATTCAAAGGCTCTAACATGGTTATTAGGGATTAACAAGGTTGATGTAAATATCGTGAATACAATTGCTCCATACGTAATTTCACATAGAGCTGCGTATGTTAAAAGAGAATTAGATAAATCACCATATTTTGGAAATAAATATGAATTCTCCAAAAATTTACTAAAACTTGTTCAAAAAAGATTTAAAACACGTGAGAACTGTTATAAAATTGCTGAAAGGTTTCGACAAGGAAAGCCTAAAGAAAATGACCTAACAGAGTTAAAAAAGTATGAGAAGAATGATTTAATTGTAAAATTTGATTTAATTCCATTTGTCAAATCAGTAAGCGGGAATAAAGAATATTCTCCTATTGCTCAACAGATAATAAACACCTCGAAAAAAGGAAGTATTGATGAGCTTGCAGAAATAAGGAATAATCTAATGCAAAAAATAGATTTACCAAACAGAGGTGATCTGATTGAATGGTGTAATCGAGAACTATATAAACAAACTGTTACTGATTACGTGATTAAATATTCTTATTGGAAAGAAGTCTGGGCAGATATCGCGGCTGATTTTTCAAATTTAGATCAACCTTTAAAAGAAGCGTTTAGTCAAAGGCAAACAAAACAAATACGTATGGAAGATCTCTTAATTGAAATTAATGTTACAGGTACAACGGATGATTCTTTGGTAAATATTCAAATTTCAGGAGGGTCTGAAGCTTTAAAATTACGAACAATTCTAGATAATTTAGACTATATTGAAAAGCAAGAATAGGGAATTCACTAACATAATGAGTAAACTAAAAAGAGAGGGAAAATATAAGGGTAACAAAATTCAATTAGCAGAAAAACAAAAAAAACTCATTGAATTAGCTAAAATCGCCTTTAATAAAGCCCTTGCGGAGTTTTATTTTCCACCTTTAAATGAACCTAATTATATTTTTGATTACACTCATTTGGAGGGATTTTACATCGATCCTGACCATCGGTGGCAAATAACAATGAATTTAGCTAATACTCCTTTATTTAAAGATGATCAAGAATATATCGATTATTTTCATATAATCTCTCTCCATGAAGTATCTCATTATCAAATTATCCCATATGATGGATTAATTCATGCTAAATTACTAAGAGCAGCGATGAAGCATGTAAACCAGAATTATGCCCCGATAGTGGTAAATATTTTTGCCGATCTGATAATAGATACTAAATTATACAAAAAATATTCTCATCTCATAACGTGGGAAATGGAAGTTACTTATAAACATATTAAAAGCAAGGGATCAGTGAGTAACTTCACTAAGTTTTTATTTCGAACTTATGAGAAAATGTGGGGTAAAGATATATTAAATGATGATACTCTTAAGGAGATGGATACTCTAGCAGAGCAAGTTTCTAAAGTTATCCTCAAAAATTTTGAAGATGAATCAACTTGGGAAAAAAAAGTAACATCTGTGGCAAGATATTTGAAAAGTTTGGTAAATGATACATTTGCACTAATCGGAACTGGGGGTGTAGTTGACAAAGGTAATGAAAAGAGACGGAGCCCTGGAGGAGCAACTATAGAGATCCCAAAAGATGTGTTGGAAGCAATGGATAACCCATTAGAAACCAAAAATTCTGATAAATTAAAAGAAGGAAACGAAGATGAGCTAAAGCAAAAGGCGGAAGAATTTGCTAAAAATATCCCTTATTCTGAATTTGGTGGACCTGCGAGACAAGCGGGAATTTTAATTGATGGAAGCCCATTATCAACATGGTATAGAGGTTTAGCAAAAAATCTGATCGAGATTAAAATCTTTGAAGAAAAATCAGGAGGACAATTACCTGTATATCCTGAAGTATGGCGTATTGGAGACCGTATTGAAGAATTAGATATTGTTCAAACGTTGCTAAATAGTCCCGTAATAATACCAAATGTAACAACTAGGAAATGGGTGTTTAAAGAAGGACCAGGGCGTCTGGTAGAAAAACAAATTCCCGATTTATTAATTGTTTTAGATTCTTCTGGATCTATGGGTTGGAATTATACCTCGAGAACTGTTGGAGGTAGAGGACCTTACCATACAGCATTGGTTGCGTCATTTGCTTCTTTACATTATGCTGCAGGCAAGGGTGCTAAATTTAGCATCATAAACTTTTCAAATAGGGCTGATATTTGTCAGTGGACCTCAGATTATAAAAAAGCAGAAAAGACTCTATTAAGCTATCAAGGGGGAGGTACTTTTTTACCATTTAAACAAATCGCGAATCAATGTGATAAAGCAGAAAGAAGTGTTCTTGTCTTTATTATTACTGATTTTGGTATTTATAATTGGAGTAGTGCGAAGAAAATTATGATTGAGTTGGCTCAAAAAGGACATAAAATTGTTGGTTTTTTCATTGGGTCCACTTCTATACCCAAGAACAAATTTAAAGATCTTATCGATAAGGTTACGTTTTATGGATTAAGAAGCGCTAAAGATCTTATAAATTTAGTAATTACAGAAGTAAAGAAATATTATATTTAGAACAAGTTACCTACGCCTATTCACTTCTTTCAGATATAATTTCATGAAAAATCGTTGGCTCTTACAATACTCTAATCTTTCTTTTTGCGTTAGTATGGTACAGTTTTGTAGAATATCCTGAATGTCTTTTAGAATTTTGAGATTCTCATTGCCAATATCCCTAGGTATTTGCTCTAAGTCCTTAATTATTTCTTTTTCAATTCCTTCGCCATTAAATAAATTAGTAATTCTAACAACTTGATCCAAACTGTTTGCGTTAGAACTCATCATTGTCTTTTTAGTATTAAGTATTTTTAGAATATCCTATCAGGAAATATCTACGTATATACTAAGAACATATCCAAGTAATTTTTGAATATTAGTAATATTTAGATGATATCTTCATATTGGCAAGTAGATAAAAAAAAGAAAAAATCAAATAATATCCAAATTTTTGTTTTAGACGTTAATTAAAGCACAGAAAGTAGGCTATCAATATCAATCCAACCTTTCTTAGCATGAATTATTTTGCCTTGTTCATCTATGATGAATTGTCCCGGCCCTTGTTTTTCCCAGCCTTCATATTCACCATGTTCAAGACCATATTTCCTAACGTCCTTTAGTTTAAGTGGAATTTGCTTGACGGTCTCAGATGTCATTAATCCTAAACCCCACTCTGCATATAATTCATCTTTAGTGCTCGGAATAACAGGAAAATCAATTTTTTCGTTTTCAATAAACTCCTTTGCTATTTTTTCACCTGATTGTGTTATATATAATATCCTTGCCCCTTTTGCCTCAATCTCAGATTTACGCTCCATAAAAATCTTTAAATCGCTCTGACAAATAGGACATCCAAAATATCTTGAAAATATTAACACGATTTTTTGATCTCCGATAATTTCTTCTAGATCTATTATTCCAGCGTTATAAGAATCTAATTTAAAGAAAATGGCTTTGTCCCCCTCACTAATCTCTTTTTTTTCCATATTTTTCACGTGTTCCTATAATTTTTATTAAGAATATTTAATGTCATAAAAGATTTATTATCATGTTTATACTTACGTCTAAGGGATTATTTTCTTAATGAATTATAATAAATAATTTTAATACTGCAAGCTTCCTAAATAACTTAAAAAACCACAATTTAATTAAAATAATGAAGTGATTATGAACTAATTATTTAATAGAAGTGATTTCATTGGTTAAAAAAGAATATATTTGCGAAAAATTCTCTCATTGCAAATCGCGGGGAGATTTCAAGGTAAAAGAAGCTCAATTGTAATTGAAAATCTAACACTTGAGATTAAAGAAGGTGCGACGTTTGTTTTAGGATTTGCGGGCATCGGACTTGTAGGTCCTATTATAGCAAACACACTTATAGAACAAATTACAGATATAAAAGAGATAGGCTTTATAACTTCAGAGTATCTTCCACCTATATCAGTATTTTATCAAGGTGTGTTGAAACATCCATTTAGATTACTTTATTCTCCCTCGACAAATTTGATTGTAGGAATATGTGAAGTTCCTTTTCAAATCCCTACTGCCTATAATGATTTAAGTAGGACAATCTGTAATTGGGCTCTTTCGGAGGATGTAAAAGCAAAGGAGATAGTAATATTTCAAGGAATCCCGCAAAGGGGTGTAATTGATGAGTATCCCGTGTATTACGCTGCTGAAGAGGCGATGATAAAACATCTTGAACAATTTGGTATTAAAAAAGTAGAGAAAGGTATCATTGTCGGACCTGAAGCTACAGTATTAAATGAAGCCTTAACTAATAGATTAAAGGCCTATGCATTATTTACTCCTGTATTAGAGATTCCCACTCCTGAAGGTGCTGCCAGTATCATTGAAGTATTAAATAAAATCTATGAATTAAATATAGATACTACATCACTAATAGAACAAGGAAAAGAAATTAAGGCTAAAATGTTAGAATTAGCAGAAAAAGCCCAGCAATATCAAAGACAGCAACAACTACCCGGGTCTGGACAGGAGGGCTATACAGGCTATTTTCAATAGAATTCAAAGTATATTTCCAAATAATTTTCCTTTTTATTTTTAAAAAACTTTTTTTAGATGTGGCCTATATTGGGAAGAATCAAAGAAAAATTTATTCCAGTTCAAATTAATCAAGAGCTTTGTGTAAGATGTGAAAGATGTGTGAGAGCTTGTAAGGCAAAAGCGATTTATTTTGAGCATGGAATTCGATTAATTGATTATTATAAATCTAAGGCATGCCTTAACTGTGTTCAGGTTTGCCCTCGTAATGCCGTTGAAGTTACATCAATTGATCATCATGATCAAGTTGTAAGTATTAAAATTGACCATGAAAAATGTACGATGTGCGAAAAATGCCTTGCTGAAGATGGGAAATTTTGTCCGAAAAACCTATTTTACAAAGGTATAGTTAGGAAATTAAATATAGAGGAAGAAGGAATCAGGTTTAAATTTAATGAAATAGGAAAATGTCAAGGTTGTTTAAAATGCGATCTTTCTTGCCCAGAAGGGGCTATAAAGCCTGTAAAATTCGAGTCTTAAATCTACATCAGTAAACTTAGCTTTTTTCTTTAATTTTTTGTAGAATAAGGGGTTTAATCTCAGAAAAATCTGAAATTACTACAATACCTTCCATGTTTTTTAATTTTTGGATATTTTCAAGTTCAATATCTCTGATTTTTAAAACTAAAGGGGATCCATCGGGGCGTGAAGTAACAATAGGTTCAGTATCTTGATCTGAAGGAAAAATATAAACTTTCTGCCCCCCTTTGATAGCCTGAGTAATAGAAATATTGTATTGAAATAAAATATTTTCTAAAAGAGAAATAAATGGACTTCCCTCACATTTTTAACTTCTGGTTCAGAACGTTATCAATTCTCCGAATTTATGATATCAACTGGTCTCCCAGAATCAACAAGGAACGGGGAGTTTTGTAACTATTCCTATTTTTCTATCAAACTTGTGAGGGAGTATGAGAGATATTAAGAAATATCCTTATAAAAATCTATGTAAAGTCTTTCAAACTCTTTTAAGTATTGAGTAATTTTTAAATTCTGGAGTGTGTGCGGACAAATTAATGTCAAATTGTCCCCATTGCAATAATCCAATTGGAGAAAGGCAAGTAATTTGTCTTAATTGTTCTAATAAGACTTGATTAGAGCAAGCTAATAAATTTGATTTTTTATGCTTGTAATTTATTGTTATTTCGTAACCCTTGATCTGCCTATTTTCTTCGTCACAAGTAATTCTAGGACCACTTGTCGAGAACATTTGAGGAAACCTAAGGCTTGATTTGAAACTACTTAATTTTATTTCAGCATCGCAAATTGGGCACTTTATTAAAGAAGTAGAGGTTGAACTGGCGCTATCAATCAAAATTTCATTACAATTTTCGCAAATATAAATGTTATCGATATTTAATTCTCCCCCTTCAGATTTAACCATCGCTCTATTGATATTATACTTATTACCTAAAAAGTAAACTTGATTATGAGGAGCAAATTCTCGAATCGCTATAACGGAAGATCGCCAATTATCGTAATATT